>JASFUT010000017.1:0-22537 GCA_050050175.1 Chromatiales bacterium | reverse complement strand
TGGGCGGGTCCGCACCGTTGTTGCACTCGCTCGCATTAGCGATGGCTAGTGCTTCACTCGTGCGCCTAGGTGCAGACCCGCCCAGGCACGCTGAAACGAACGATTTGTATGGGACCGAGCACTTGGATTCGGCAGTGCGCCATCGCCGACCTTGACTCCCGGGAGCGAGCCGACATTGAAGGGCTATGACCCATGGCCAAGAAGCAGGTAACCAGAACCCAGATCGAGGAGATCATCCGCGAGAAGTACGAGGAGCGGATCGACGCCGCCGAGGACCTGTACCGGGACTGCCGACAGCTTCTGATCCCGGGCGTCCAGATCTTCCAGACCGAACATGCGGGCGCCAACTGGGACATTCTGCGCGAAGACATCACGGGCGCCGAAGCGTGCCAGAAGATGCTCCACGAGGTCGTTGACGGGCTTCGCCTGGAGTACGAGGTGAAGTCCTGAGCGATAGATTGCTCGGGTCGCCACCCCTTCCATGCCGTCCCGTCCGTTCGTCCCACCAGGGGCTCCCCGGGCCGCCAGCGGAAACGCCACGCGCGAGAAGGCGGTAACGGATTGCCTTGCACTGCAACTGGTGTGTGCAGATGTACAACGGCCGCCAGCAACATATGGCAGCCGCCGGCACGACGAAACGCGCTCAGATCCTGGCGAAATATAAGCCGGGCAGCGGAGCCGCCATCTTCCGCAACGCAGCATACAGCGGGGAGGAACCCGCGACGGGCCGCCCACCGTGCGGATGCATTCGGCCCCGGGGCTCAACGGATGCCCCGTGGCAGCAGCGGCGCGGACGGCGGCCGCGCCGTGCCGCTCAGGACGCCAGGCGACCGCCCTCGGCCGCGGTGTCCAGGGGGGTCGCCGCGAGGTGATTGGCGTAGGCGCTGATCGTCACCAGGCCGATGCCGGTGACGACCTCCAGGACGTGGGCCCGTTCGTAGCCTGCCGCCAGAAACGCGGCCGTCGCCTGGTCGCTGACCCATCCACGCTGCTCGGTCACCGCCGCAGTGAACACCCGCAGGGCCTGCAGCCTGGAGTCGCCGATCGGTCGGTCGCCCCGGATCGCCTCGGCGACCTGCCGGGCCCGCTCGCTTTCGTCCCCGAAGGCCGCATCCTGCCGGGTGCAGTAGTGGCACCGGTTCTTGTGCGCGGCGGTCAGATAGACCACCTGGCGCTCAAGCGCGCTCAGGCTCGATTTCGAGAACGCCTGGCGGACCTGCTCGTAGGCACCCAGGGCCGCCGGGGCCTCGGCGAGAGTGCGGTACATGTTGGGCGGGGCGCCCCGATCCTTCTGGGCCTGCACCAGGATCTGCCTGGAGGCCTCGGGCGCG
The DNA here is from genome assembly GCA_050050175.1 of Chromatiales bacterium. Taxonomy (GTDB): domain Bacteria; phylum Pseudomonadota; class Gammaproteobacteria; order Chromatiales; family Chromatiaceae; genus CAVQCX01. Next base: position 21,206 of record JASFUT010000017.1, on the reverse strand, counting down.
GAATCGAGGGTGTGGAGCGGGAACTCGACCATCGGCCTGTCTCCTCGTGGACTGCGGTGAGCGGAAGACTTAGCGTATTAGTCGGGTATTCGGACGGCAAGCCCGGAGGGTTCGGATATTCCTCCGGAACACTTCGAAAAATCGTTCCGGCGCCGGCTGGGGGACTGCCTCCAACCGGCTATTCGCCCCCGGCTTCCTCCATGCGGGCAACCTTCTCCATGACCATGGCCTCCAGCCCGCGCTTGTAGTCCAGTATCCTGGCGCGCAGGTCGTCGTCGGCCGTCGCCAGGATCTGTGCGGCCAGGATGCCGGCGTTGCGCGCACCGTTGATCGCCACCGTGGCGACGGGCACCCCGGCGGGCATCTGGACGATGGACAGGAGGGAGTCCTGCCCCCCAAGGGCGGAGGTCTTTACCGGCACGCCGATGACCGGCAGCGGGGTGAGGGCCGCGGCCATGCCCGGGAGGTGGGCCGCCCCGCCCGCTCCCGCCACGATCACCCGAAGGCCGCGTCCGGCGGCGCAGCGGGCGTACTCGAACAGACGCCCGGGCGTGCGGTGGGCCGAGACGATGGTCATCTCGAAGGGCAGCCCGAAGCCGGCCAGCGCGTCTGCGGCTTCGCGCATGACGGGCAGGTCGGAATCGCTGCCCATGATGATCCCCACCAACGGCTGGCTCATGGATGGTCCTCCCCGGTGATCTCCAGCAATCTGCCGACCTGCTCGGCCTTCTCCCGCGCGCTTTCCAGATCGGCGTCCAATACCGTGACATGCCCCATCTTGCGGTTGGAGCGCGTCGCGGCCTTGCCGTAGATGTGCACGGACGCCCCCGGGACCGCAAGGGCCGCCGCGAGGCCGCGAATGACGGGGCGCCCAGTATGGCCTTCGGCCCCCAGCAGGTTGATCATGGCCGCGGGCATCAGCAGGTCGGTCGTCCCCAGCGGCAGCCCGGTGATGGCCCTCAGGTGCTGCTCGAACTGGTCGGTGACGCACGCCTCGATGGTGAAGTGCCCCGAGTTGTGGGTCCGGGGGGCGACCTCGTTGACCAGCAGACCCCCCTCCCCGGTGAGGAACATCTCGATGCCGAAGACCCCCACGCCCTCCAGGGCCTCCACCGTGCGCACGCCCAGCGCCTTGGCCCGCCGGGCGGTCTCGGCGTCGATGCGGGCCGGGGCGAGCAGGGTGTCCAGGATGTTGGCGCCGGTGCGGAACACCATCTCGACGACCGGGAAGCAGCGTGTGTCCCCGTCCCGTCCACGGGCGACGATCACGGCCAGCTCCTTTTCCGCGGCGACGAAGCGCTCGAGCAGCGACGGCACGGGGATCAGGCGGTCCGCGTCGTCCCCGGTGTGAACAATGGCGACCCCCCGCCCGTCGTACCCGCCGCGCCGTACCTTCTGAACCAGCGGGTAGCCGAACTCCTCGAAACGCTCCGCCGACGGCCGGTCCGCCTCGACGAACTCGGCCGTGGGGATGCCGGCCTCCACCAGCCGTCGCTTCTGACGCAGCTTGTCCTGGATCTCAGCGAGCAGGGCCGGCGAGGGGTGGATGCGGTGACCCTCGGCCTCCAGCTCCATCAGGACGTCGGTGTCGATGTCCTCGATGTCGAAGGTCGTGACGTCGCAGGACGTTGCGAGCTCCCGGAGCCTCCCCGGGTCGTGGTAGTCGCCGACGATCTGGTGGCCGGCCACCTGCCCCGCGGGCGACCCCGGCGTGGGATCGAGGACCACTGCCGTGCAGCCCAGCTTCTTCACCGCCTTGACCAGCATCCGACCGAGCTGTCCACCGCCGATGATGCCGATGCGGGCGACGGGATAGGGAAAGGAATCATTCATTCGATCGCGCTCGCGGGCCTTCGCCCTCCGGGTGAATCCACCGCGCCCCGGGGCCGTCGCAGACGGCGGGCGCATGAGCGGACCCGCAAGCATAATCTTCCTCGTCAGGGATGAGCAACGCCGCAGTGCAGGGGCGCAATGGGGACGGCCGGGCGCGCTAGCCCTTCTCCGGGTCCCGCAACGAGGCAAGCATCGCCTCCATGCGCGCCCGGATCGCGGGCTCGCTCTCGACTGCGAACTCCAGAAAGGTGCTGGCGACCAGCGACAGCTCTCTCGCCTGCGAGCGCACCAGGTACCAGCGCCGCCTGATGGGAAACCCCCGGACGTCCAGGATGGCCACCGGACCCCCGGTACCCTCCAACGTCAGGGTGTGGAGGGAGAGCGCGGATATGCCGAGGCCCCCTACGATGGCGTGCTTGATGGCCTCGTTGCTGCCCAGCTCCATTCGCACGCGGGGCCTCAGCCCCTCCTCGGCGAAGCGCTTGAGCACGGCATCGCGGATGCCCGAGCCCGGCTCCCGCAGGATGAACTGCTCCTCGGCGATGCGCGACAGGGGAATGTCGCGCTGTCCGACCAGGGGGTGACCGCGGCGCGCCATGATCACCAACGGGTTGGGGGCGAACGGCATAGACTCCAGTCCGTGGGCGTCCTCCGAGGGCTGCCCCAGGATGTAGAGGTCGTCGTCATTGGCGGCCAGACGCTCCAGCAGCCGGTCCCGGTTGGTGACCTTCAACGAGACATCGATCCCGGGATAACGCTCGCAGAACGCGCCGAGGATCTCGGGCGCGAAGTACTTCGCTGTGGTGATCACGCCGAGCCGAAGCCGGCCGCGTCTCAGACCCTTGAGATCGGCGAGCCTGGTCTCGAGATCGGTCAGCACCCGGAAGACCTCGCGGCAGGCCTCGTAGACATCCCGCCCCGCCGCGGTGGGCCGGACGTTGCGGCCCACGTGGTCGAACAGCGGGGTCCCCACCGTGTCCGCGAGCTTCTTGATCTGCATGGATACCGTGGGCTGGGTGAGAAATAGCTCTTCCGCCGCGCGTGTGAAGCTCCCGAGGCGCACGATGGCCTCGAAGACCTGGAGCTGGCGAAGCGTGGTGTAGCGGATGAACCGGTCCGGGGCCGCAGGCTCACCGCGAGGCGGGATCTCGGGGCGATCGGCCACCTCAGCACCCCCTCCCGCGGAGCCGCGGCAGCCTGAGCGGAAATGGCGCCCCTGAGAGATTCCGGCCGCCGCGCGGCCGCTCCAGGGTGGCAAGGCGACTCCCGGAAGGCCGCCCCCCTGCCCGACCGGCGACTGCGTCAGACATGGGCGCTCCCGCGCGCTCGGGCGCCGGGCCCGCGGCGCAGCCCGGATCCACGGCGGAAGGTGCCCGTCAGTCCGGCCAGACCCGCCGTCCCGAGCTGAACGGATCCGCGGGCCGATCGGACCCGCGCCCCCCGGCCGCGTCGGGGGCGGGGGCCGCATCCGACGCCAGGTCACCGGCCTTGGCCCGACTCGCGCGGCCCGTGGCCGCTGGCCGGGTGGACCGCTTGCGCGCCTGGGCACCCGCCCGGGCCCCCGTTCTGGTCTCGTCACTCATGGCCGATCACCTCGCCGATCCTTGTCCGTCACGGGACCCGATCCAACCCGGGCCGCCGCGCCCAGCATATTACACGGGGGCCCGGGGCGCTCGCTCCAGGCCTAATCGTCCGTCCCGCCGTCGAGCAGCGCATCCATACCTCTCGCGAGCCGCCAGTGGTGCTCGCCCAGGCTGTCGTCACCCTCGTCGGCATGGACGGTCATGTTGACATAGGTGCGCCCGAAGCTCATGTCCGGGTAGAGCCCCTCGCGCTCCGAGAGCTCGGCCGCGCGATCGAGAAAGGCGCGCATCGCATCATAGTCCCCGAACTCGACCCGACGCTCTAGGCGGGCGGGCCGGGTCCGTGCGGTCCAACTGGTGCTGCTCATCGGTCTCTCCTCAGAAAAAGACGCGCTGACCCGCCTCGGCACGGGTCGAGCCCTCCAGGGTCGCGAGCCAGTCGGCGATCTCCCGGGCATGCTCGCGCTCCTCCTCCAGCAGCCCTTCGAAGAAAAGGGCGTTGTCCTCGTCCCGGGTTCGGCGGCAGAACCGCACCGCCTCGTCATAGAGGGCGACGATCTCGGCCTCCAGGTCCGCGTCCTGCCGCAGCAGTTCCACCAGGCTTCGCGCCACACCCGCCGGTCTGAGCTGGGAGGCATTGGGCGCCACACCGAGCTCCAGCATGCGACGAATGATCCGCTCGGCGTGCTGCATCTCCTCGACCGTCTCCCGGCGCATTCGAGTCGCCGCCTCGGCGAGCCCCCAGGCCTCCGCCAGGGAGGCCTGGGTCATATACTGCTGCACGGCAGACTGCTCCAGGCTCAGCGCGCGGCCGAGATAGCCCAGCGTGCGCGGATGGATCCGGGCGTTTCTCATAGTCGGCCTCTGCCTAGGATCACCCTACTCGGGCGCCCTCCGTCTCAGGCGGCCTTGGCCGCTCCGCCGCCGGTGGAGCCTCCGTTGCCCAAAATCGGCTCCACCTCGCGGTGAGGACGGGCGATGATGTGCGCGGCCACCAGACCGTCGCCCACCCGCTCACAGGCATCCGCTCCGGCACGGACCGCGGCGTTGACTGCCCCGGTCTCGCCGCGCACCAGCACCGTCACATAGCCGCCGCCGACGAACTCACGGCCGATCAGCCGGACCTCGGCGGCCTTGGTCATAGCGTCCGCCGCCTCGATGGCGGGCACCAGCCCCCGGGTCTCGATCATCCCCAACGCAATTCCATAGGTCTCATTGGCCATCTTCGGTCTCTCCAGCTAGGTTGCTCAGGAACGGGATGCCCCTGACGCTTCACGGGTGTTCTCGCCGGGCGGAAGCACGGGCTCCACCTCCCGGTGCGGACGGGCGATGATATGCGCAGCCACCAGGCCGTCGCCCACCCGCTCACAGGCGTCGGCGCCGGCGCGGACCGCGGCATTGACCGCTCCGGTCTCGCCGCGCACCAGCACCGTCACATAGCCGCCGCCGACGAACTCGCGGCCGATCAGCCGCACCTCGGAGGCCTTGGTCATGGCGTCAGCCGCCTCGATGGCGGGCACCAAACCCCGGGTCTCGATCATGCCCAGCGCAATGCCGTAGTTCTCGCTCGCCATAGGATTTCTCCTCTTGAGTTTGATGAAGGGCCTCAGGCCGCGTCGCCGCCTTCGGCCGATCGACCCAGAATCGGCTCCACCTCGCGATGGGGGCGGGCGATGATGTGCGCCGCCACCAGGCCGTCGCCGACGCGCTCGCAGGCGTCCGCCCCGGCCCGGACCGCGGCGTTGACCGCCCCGGTCTCGCCGCGCACCAGCACGGTCACGTAGCCGCCGCCGACGAACTCGCGGCCGATCAGCCGGACCTCGGCGGCCTTGGTCATGGCATCCGCCGCCTCGATGGCCGGTACCAGGCCCCGGGTCTCGATCATCCCCAGCGCGATGCCGAATTTCTCGCCTGCCATTTTTCAGATCTCCTGCTGTGAGGTTGTGTCGTATAGGGTCCTGCGCGGCCGACACCGCCTGCGGTGCCGGACGCCGCGCTGCCGGCCGAAGCGCCGGTTTCGGGGCGCTCCCAGAAATCAATGATCCCCGCGATCGTAAGGTCCGTGAGCACGCTCGGGTCACCCATGGCGTAGCGAGCCGCCGAGCCGCTGGAGGTGAACACCCAGTTGCCCGGGCGCGTACCCACCGGGTCCGTCGCCACCACCAGGCGCCCCTTGGCGTCCGCCAGCACCCGGAGCGGCGCCTGTCCGAGGCCGGGGATCCGTCGGGTGCAGACCAGCGGCGCGACGACCTGGAGGATATCCATCAGGCCTGCTCCTCCTCCCAGTGGTCGATGATGCCCACGATGGTCAGATCGCTGGGATACTCCTTGCTGCCCGCCGCCTCCCGGGCGGCGGAGCTGCCCACGCAGATCACCCAGTCCCCCGGTATGCAGCCGACCGCGTCCACGGCCACCAGGTGGCTGCTGCCGTCGCGAACCACCTGCAGATGCTTGTGCTCGAGCCCGGGGATGCGGTTCGTGGACACCAGCGGCTTCTCGACCTGACAGATCTTCATCTAGTGCCCCTCCTGCGGCCCGGCCTCGAGAGACGAGCCCACCACCTCGACCCGGCCGCCGGCGTCACAGTCGCGCACGGTGCGCATCGTGTGGAGCAGCCCCTCCGCCCTGAGCTTCGGATAGCGGCCGGCCAGTGCCCGGCAGACGCGCTCGCAGTGCTCCACGGCGCGCTCCCGGGCGCCGGGCACCTGCCCGTGATAGTCGAAGCGCACCACCACGGGGACGGGCAGCCCGTGCGCGACGTTCAGGCCCGTGAAGATCCGAATGCCCACGTCCAGATCGGCCGCACCCTCCTCCACCGTGCTCAGGTAGGCGAAGTAGGTCAGGTTGCGCAGCTGGATTTCCTCGAAGCCGATGCCCGCACCGATGAACCGCTCGGCGTGTCCGAAGTCGGGATAGGCGCCGCCGTGGACGCTGCGCACGTAGTCGATCTGCGACAGATTGTTCTCCAGCAGCCGCGCTACCAGCCGCGCCATGCCGTCTTCCGGCTCGCCTGCCGCACGGTCCCGGACCATCCCCTCGATCCGGGCCCGGCCGTCGTCGGGCGCGAGGGCGCGGGTCGCCTCGTAGGCGTCCCGGGCATCCACGGCCCGCTCCAGGTCGAATCGGCCGTCCCGGTCCGGCACGTGGACGCGGATCGCATCCGTGTCCGTATCCATCCCGATCAGCAGCAGATCCACTGATGCGCCGCAGCAGAAGCTGTTCTCGATCGCCTGACGGAAGGCCTGCAGGCGCTCCAGGCCCGCCTTGGCCGCCCTGGCGTCGTCGGAGCCGTGCGCCGCGCATCCCTGGTGGCCCGGATCCGCCGAGCTGAAGTGGTAGACCACCGCCTTGAGGTAGCGCGTCGGCGCGTCGGCGGTGTTGGGCCGGCCCTCGCGGTAACGCAGCAACTCGGTCTCCACCCATTTCTGCACCGCGTCCTCGACGTCGAACAGCGCCCCGGCGTAGGACCTGCGTCGCACCGCCCCGTAGGGCAGCCGCAGCACGTAGCTGATGGCGTGCGCCAGGCGGCCATCCGCACAGGGCGTGACGTCCATGAGGTGGAAGCCGCAGTCCCGGACGAAGCGCTCGAACGCCTCGCCTTCCCGCCCGCCCAGGGGGTCGGCATCGAAGAACTCGTCGCTGACCCGCCGATAGGTCTCGAACACGCACCAGGCGAACAGGGCTCGCATGTCGAGCTGCGTGACCCACGCATCCCCCAGCACCCGCCCCGGCAGCTCGAAACCCAGCTCGGACCGGGCGATCTGTTGCGCCCGGGCTTCGAAATCCGTCTCGTGCTGCAGCGCGGACAGCCGCTTGAGCGTCGGCACGATGCCGTCGAACGCCTGCTTCACCCGCGCCTCGTACGCCTGCAGCCGAGCGTTTGCCGCCGCGTCGGCGAGCGGATGTCCGGTGCCGGCCGCTCGTGGCGGGCGAGATCGGTCCGCACCCCGACCCGGCCCCGCCACCGGCCGACGGCGCGGCGCCGAGGGGGTCTCCCCGGCGGGGCCGTTCGACCAGATGCCGGAGCGGCGGGCATGTCGACGCGGGCTCAGCATGATCCGGTTCCGGGCGATCTCGACAGCCGCACCCGAAGGCTCAGCCCCTGGCCCCGCCGGAGTAGGTCACCATAGCGCCGCGCTCCGTGCTGCCGCTGCTGCCTGTGACCTTGCTCACCGGCTCGGGCACCTCAACGTTTCGCTTGCCGGCCACCGGCGGCATGGCGCCCATGGGGCCGCCCGGACGGGTCGGGTTGCGCCGCATGGCCGAGGTGCCCTCGGTTCCGGTGACCCGGTCGCCACGCTCCCAGTCGTCGCCAGTAATCTTGGAGCCAGCGGACTGCCCTTCCCCCGTAACCCGCGGCTTCTCCGGGCCCGCCTCCTCGGCGGGCGCCACCTCCAACAGGTCGGGCTGGCCCGCCAGCTTGTGGTCGAACCGGAACTGCTCCGTGCCCGTGACCTTCCCGGTGCCCATGCCGAAGGGTCCGGTGATCTGACCCTGCTCGTAGCGCGTGCCCGTGACGCTGCCCCCGCCCTGGCGGGCCATGTGTGCCTCCCGTGCAGGTGACAGCACGCTGAAGCTCTGCCAGGGCGCGCCGTCCATGGATCTCGGGAAGTCCGGCGCGCCGGGCGCGGCCCCCTTGCCCCCGCAGGCCTCGACGTACTGATCCTGGCCGACATAAGGGGTGCCGGTCAGTGTCTCGCAGGCGCCGCGCTCGGCTCCGGTCATCACGCCGTTGATACCCGGCTGTATCCCGGTCATCCGCGGCCCGGGCGTGGAGGCGAGCACCCGGGTGCGCGCCTCGGCCTGCCGCGCCTGCTTCGGCTCGCAATAGGCATCGTACTGCTCTAGACCCGCATAAGGTGTGCCGGTCACCGCCTTGCAGGTGCCGGGCTCGTCGCCCGTAACCTTGGCGGAGCGCCCCGTCTGGGTGCCCGAGACCGTCTTGTGCTTGCCGGTCACCGAATGGCCCACCTTCCGGGCCTCGGGCTCGGGGCGGGTGCCGCAGAAGGTCTGGTACTGGTCCAGGTCGGCATACTCGTCACCCGTGATTCGCCGGCAGCTGCCGGGCTCGTCCCCCGTCACCCGCGCGCTGCGCCCGACCCGGGTTCCGGTCACCGTGCCGCCGCCCAGGGTGTTGGAGACCCCGACCTTGGGAGGGACCTTCCCCTCGGAGGTGTCGGTGTACTGGCTGCCGGTCGGCCGCATCGCGGAGCCCGGCTCATCGCCCGTCACCCGCGCGGAGCGGCCCACCATCGTGCCCGAGACCGTGCGGCCGCCCGCGGTGGTCGCCTGGCCGCCGCGCCCGGGCCCCGGCTGAGGCCGCGTGTTGCAGAAGGCATCCTGCTGCTCGACCGAGAGATACTCGGTACCGGTCACCGCCTTGCAGGTGCCCGGCTCATCGCCGGTGACACGTGCAGCGCGGCCCACTTCGGTGCCGGTAACCCGCATGCCGTGGGACGTGGAGCTCACCCTCACCTTGTCCGGGCTGTGTACCGGCTCGGCCTGACAGAACTCCCGGAAGATGTCCGCGCCCATGTACTCGGTTCCGGTCACGTTCCGGCAGGTGCTGGGCTCGTCGCCGGTAGTGCGGCGGCTGCGCCCGACCCGCGTTCCGGTCACGGTCTGTCCGCGGCTGGTCTCGCTGGCACCGACTTTCCAGGACGCGTCCGCGGCGCCGGTGGTGGTCTTCTCCCGGACACGGCGGCGCCCTGCGGACTCCTTCTTCCCGCTGCCCGCGCCGCCGTTGCGGCTGCGCTGCTCGCGCACCTGCCGCGCGAGCTCACGTCCCGACAGCCGGGGGTTGGCCTGACGGGCGAGGGTTGCAGGCGAGGGTCGGCTGGCGTTGGACGCCGCCTTGCCGCGGTCGGACAGTGCGGACCGTCGCGCCATGGCCATCAGCCGGCCCGTGGGCTTGCTGCCGCTGCCCTTGTGCTTGCCGTTGACACGGCGCCCCCGGGACCGCGAGTCCCGGTCGGGCTCCGACCGCCTGGGCTCGACGGACGCCTTTGCGGCCCCGGTCTTGTCCGCGCAGCCGCCGGGGCTCTTGCCGCCGCAGCCGCAGCCGCAGCCTTCCTTCTTGCGCTCGGCCCCCGCGGGAGCCGGTACGGCTGCCGCCGACTTTGTCTCGCCCCGCGTGCGATCCCTGCTGTCGTCCGCCTTCTTGCCGGCGCGGGAGAGCGCCTCGCGCCGGGCCATGGCCTGCGCGCGGGTGGACGATGTGGCGGACGGCGCGGCAGAACGCCGCGCCGGCTGGGCCCTGCGTTGGGGCTCGGCGGGCGCCGCACTGGCGCGTCGTGTGCCGCTCGCGGAGCTGGAGAGGCCCTGCTTGCCGCGGGCGGAGAGCGCCTGCCGGCGGGCCAGGGCCGCCTCCCGTCCGCGGGATTTCTGGCTCGATGGATTTGCCATGTTCTGCCCCGTTTGATGCCGTCGAACTATAGGGATGACTGCACTCAGCCTCGGCCCTCGAACACCACGAAGGCCAGCCCCTGGCTCTGCGTGTAGTTGTCGTAGCCGATGAGCCGCACGTGGTGGTCCGGATACGACCGGTGACAGGCCTCGAGCTCGGAGACCACGCTGCCGAGGTCGGTCTCGCCGAAGAACGGCAGCTTCCACATGGTCCAGTAGTGCTTCATGGACTGGCTGGGATGGACGTGCTCGATGGCCGGCGTCCAACCCTGGGCGATGACGTAGGCGATCTGGTCGTAGATCTCCTCCTGCGCCAGCTGCGGCAGGAAGCCGAAGGTCTCCAGGGTCTGGCCGGTCTGGTAGTCACCGATGTCGTGAGTCGTGAGTGGCATGATCTGTACCTCTGTTGGGCGGAATGGGTCGGTCGCGTGCGCCTGGGTCAGGCGACGTCGAGCTTGTCCACCGTCTCGAACTCGAACTTGATCTCTTTCCAGGTGTCCATGGCGGCGCCCAGCTCCGGGCTGTGCCTGGCGGCCTCGGTAAGGATCTCGCGCGACTCCTTCTCGAGCTCGCGACCTTCGTTGCGGGCCTTGACGCAGGCCTCGACGGCCACGCGGTTGGCGGCCGCGCCGGCTGCGTTGCCCCAGGGGTGGCCCTGGGTGCCGCCGCCGAACTGCAGGCAGGAGTCGTCGCCGAAGATGGTCACCAGCGCCGGCATGTGCCACACGTGGATGCCTCCCGAGGCCACGGCAAACACGCCGGGCATGGAGCCCCAGTCCTGGTCGAAGAAGATGCCGCGGGCGCGATCCTCCGGGATGAAGGACTCGCGCAGCAGATCCACGAAGCCCAGCGTGGAGCCGCGGTCGCCCTCGAGCTTGCCCACCACGGTGCCGGTGTGCAGATGATCGCCGCCGGACAGACGCAGGCACTTGGCCAGCACGCGGAAGTGGATGCCGTGCTTGGGATGACGGTCGATGACCGCGTGCATGGCGCGGTGGATGTGCAGCAGCATGCCGTTCTTGCGGCACCACTTGGCCAGACCGGTGTTGGCGGTGAAGCCGCCGGTGAGGAAGTCGTGCATGATGATGGGCATGCCGAGCTCCTTGGCGAACTCGGCACGCTCGTACATCTGCTCCGGGTCGGGGGCGGTGACGTTGAGATAGTGACCCTTGCGCTCGCCGGTCTCCTGCTGCGCGGAGAGCACCGCCTCGGCGACGAACTCGAACCGGTTCTGCCAGCGCATGAACGGCTGGGAGTTGACGTTCTCGTCGTCCTTGGTCAGGTCGAGGCCGCCGCGCAGGCACTCGTAGACGGCACGTCCGTAGTTCTTCGCCGACAGGCCGAGCTTGGGCTTGATGGTGCAGCCGAGCAGCGGGCGCCCGTACTTATTGAGCTTGTCGCGCTCAACCTGGATGCCGTTGGGGGGGCCCATGCAGGTCTTGACGTAGGCGATCGGAAATCGGATGTCCTCCAGGCGCAGGTGGCGCAGGGCCTTGAAGCCGAACACGTTGCCGACGAGCGAGGTCAGGACGTTGACTACCGAGCCCTCTTCGAAGAGGTCGATCGGATAGGCCACGAACGCGTAGAACGACTCGGAGTCCCCCGGCACGTCCTCGATGCGGTAGGCGCGGCCCTTGTAGAACTCAAGGTCCGTCAGCAGCTCGGACCACACCGTGCTCCAGGTGCCCGTCGAGGACTCCGCCGCCACCGCGGCCGCCACTTCCTCCCGGGGAACCCCGGGCTGCCCCGTCACCTTGAAGCAGGCCAGCAGATCCGTGTCCAGCGGCACGTAGTCCGGGGTCCAGTACATCTGGCGATATTCTTTAACGCCGGCGTCGTAGGTCTTCACGCTCATGGTCAGCTCCTATCGTTGTGCTCGGTCGCGTCGCCTGCCGGAGGCGCGGGGTCCGACGCGAAGTTAAGTGAGAGATATGTATAAATAAAATAGATGTTTTCTATTTAATATATAGATTTTATAAAATGAGGCGCCCCGGCTGCGGCATTCGGCGAGCTATTCTGCCTCGCGCGACACCTGTATGCCAGCACTCGGGGCGTTCCGATCGATTCCGCCTGTCGGATCCAGATTCGCCACCGCACGCTCGAGCGCGGACTCCCGGCTGGCGAACACACTGCCTTCGGGCAATCGGTCAAGCAGCCCCAGGTCTGCGAGCCGCTTCCTCGGCTGGCCTTCCCCGGCCGCCAGGAACACGGGGCGGCCCGCCTCGATCATGTCCTCGGACGCCGCCTCCAATGCCAGCGCCGCCGACACGCCCAGATGCCGCACCTCGGACACGTCTATGACCAGGGCGTCGCAGCCGGCCTGCTCGGAGTTCTTCCGGGTGATCGCCCGTGAGGCCCCGAAGATCATCGTCCCCCGCAGGTGCAGCAGCAGGACTCGGCCCCGGGCCGTGTAGAGCAGGGCCCGTTCCCGGGGGCTGAAATCCAGGGACTCGTCCGCGGCGCCTGTCACAGCCAGGACGTCGGCAGCCTGCAGCTCGGAGAGCCGGGTAATGGTGATGACGTTGGCCACGAACAAGCCGATGCCGACCGCCGTGATCAGGTCCACGAATACCGTGAGGCCGATTACCCCGTACATGATCAGGGCGCCCTTGCCCGAGATGCGGTGGGCCCGGCGCAGGAAGCGCCAGTCGATGATGTCCAGGCCGACCTTGATGGCGATTCCCGCGAGCACGGCCAGCGGGATGGCGGACGTCAGTCCCGCCGCCCACAGCACCACCACGAGCAGAATCACCGCTCGGGTGACGCCCGAGAGGGCCGTGCGTGCGCCGGCCTGGATGTTCACCACCGTGCCCATGGTGGCACCCGCGCCCGGCAGACCTCCGAACAGTCCCGACATCATGTTGCCGATCCCCTGCCCCACCAGCTCCTTGTTCGAGTTGTGCCGCTTGCGGGTCAGGCTGTCGGCGATCACCGAGGTGAGCAGGGCGTCGATGCACCCGAGCATGCCGAGCACCAGGGCATCCACCACCATGATCTGCCACTGCTCGACGCTGAACACGGGCATCCGCAGCTCGGGAAGTCCGCTGGGAATCTCGCCGATGCGCCGAATCTCGGCATCGCCGATGAGATACAGTGAAACCAGCGTGCCGACCACCAGCGCCAGGAGCTGGGGTGGAAGGAGGCGTTTCACCCGTTTCGGAGTGAACAGGAGGATGGCCAGGCTCAGCGCTCCGAGCGCCGCCTCCAACGGCTTTAGCCCCCCGAGCAGCCCGGGGAGCCCCTGCAGGGTGCCCAGGACGCCGCCCTGGGGCGTAGCCTGACCGATGAACGGCCCAAGCTGGAGCACGATGAGGATGATCCCGATGCCCGACATGAACCCGGATACCACCGTGTAGGGCATCAGGGTGACGTACCTGCCGAGCCGCATTGCGCCGAACAGCACCTGGAAGGCGCCGGCCATCATCACCACGGTGAAGGCCATGGCCATCCCGTGCTCGGGATCGGCGGCCACCAGCTTGGCGATCACGGCCGTCATGATCACCGTCATCGGGCCGGTGGGCTCTGAGATGAGGGTCGGCGAGCCGCCGAACAGCGCCGCGAACAATCCGACCAGTATGGCCCCGTAGAGCCCGGCCTCCGCGCCCGCCCCGGACGCGACCCCGAATGCGAGCGCCATGGGCAGCGCGATGACCGCCGCGGTTACGCCGCCGAACAGGTCTCCGCGCAGATTCTGCAGATGGAACTCGTTGAACACACGCATGGCGGTCACCGCGTCTGTGGCTCGTCGCACAGCAGCAGTCCTGGGCGCGGACTGGAGGCCGGGCCCATTATGCGAGCACATCCATAAATAAATTATCGTCTGTTGCGATGGAACGCATAGAGCATCGCGCATGCATTGCGTGGGAGGCCACGGCCGTCCCGGGTCGCGATCGACCGCGCCGCGGGCGAGGTGGAGGACCGGTGGGGACCACTTCGTGGGGGCTTGGTCCGGCAGAATGACCGCGGGTCGGGAAAGGAAAGCGGCCCGAACCCTCCACGGGAACGGGCCGCCCGGAGGCGGGATCTGGGCCTATTCGACCTCGTGGGCTCCCTGATCGGGAGCGTCGCCGGAGTCGCTATGCGCTTCGTCCGCCGGCGCGTCGGCGCCTGGCGCGCCGCCCTGGAGCATGCCGGGCCCCCGGCCCATCATCCCCGAGCCGGGACCCATCCCATGACCCGGCCCCATGGGGTAGCCGTAGCCCATGCCCTGATCCATCCCGCGCTCCGGCATGCCCTGGCCGGGCCCCATGCCGCGACCCATACCTGGTGCCATTCCCTGACCGGGCTGACCGTAGTCACCGGCCTCGCCCGGCATGCCCGGCGCCATCATGCCAGGACGGGGCATCGCGGACCGCGACATTGCCGCCTCCCGCGCCTGCTTCATTCGCTCGCGCTGCTCTTCGGTGAGCAGATCGAGCATACGGTTCTGGGACTCGATACGGGACTGGATCATCTGCCGCTGCAGCTTCGCGATCTCCTCATAGGCGTTCCCGACGGCCTCGGGGTCCGGCCTCTCCTCGGAATAGAGGTCCCTGAGCGCCGCCCGCTTGTCCATCATCTGACCCATGAGCTCCCAATGCTTCTTGCGCAGATCGTCGGAGAGCTTGCGCATCTTCTCGCTCTGCTCGTCGGAAAGATCGAGCGGCTCCGCCTGCCCGGCGGCCGGACCGGGCATGCCTTCCGCTCCCCCCCGCATGCTCTGAGGGTCTCGGCCCATCCCCTGACCCATGCGGTGCGGGCCCCCCCTCCCCTGAGGCGCCATGCCCGGGTACATCCCCTGGCCCGGCCCGCCCATCATGCCCGGGCCTTTGCCCGGACAGGGCGCCCAGTCGTTCTGCCCCGCCCCTGCCTCGGTGCCCAGGAGCGCCGCGGTCGCCAAGGCGAGTGCGGTCAAGGTGGCTTTGGTCGAGTTCGATGTCATGCGCTTCTCCTCGCTGCTACGTCATGGTGTCGTTTTGGAAACGGGACCGTAGTTCCGTTGCACCCCTGAGGGGATTCCTGGTGCTGCGCCGGCCGAATCCCCGGCGTGCGCCGCTGCGGCCCTCGCCGCCGATGCTGCGGCTGGGAGATGGCGGAGCGGGATTCGGATGGGGGTCTCCGGCGACCCCCTGATATTCAAGCAGTCGGGCACATTCTTTCAAGGCGCCCCGCACCCGCCGCGCTGCCGCCGTCGCCGTCCGGGGCGCTTTTCAGAGGGGCTGCTCCGCCACGAGCATCGCAACGTCCCGGTGGCCCCGGCGCAGATCGCCCAGGCGGCCTTCCTCCCGGTAGAAGCGCGGGCGCAGGCCGGGAAAGAGGCGCAGGAGCTCGTTGTCGGCCAGCCGGAACGCGGGATTGGACGGGCCGCAGTCGGTCACCGCCTCGCGCGCGAAGGTCTCGTAGAAGAGCAGGCCGCCCGGTCGGAGGGCCCCGGCCAGGGCAGGGGCGAGACCACGCTCCAGGAAATAGCTCACCACGATCAGGTCGAAGCGTGCCGCAGGGGGGGGATGGGCGAGGACATCGCGCACCTCGGCGGTCAGGGTCAGGCCGCGGGCCGCCGCCTCCGTGCCCAACCGATCGATCGCGACGGGCGAGAGGTCCCACGCGTGGACATCGAGGCCGGCGGCGCTGAGGAAAAGGGCATTGGCGCCGCGTCCGCAAGCCAGATCCAGCGCCCGTCCCGCAGGCGGCAGGAGGTGGGCGTTCTCGGCGAGCACGGCGGCCGGCTCGCCAATATCGGCGGCCTCACCATGGCGCTGATCCCATTTTGCGCGGAGCTCGCCCGATGCCGGCTCCACGGCTCAGAGCGACCCGAGCCCGCGCTGAAGGTCGGTGCGGATGTCGTCCACGCTCTCCAGCCCCACCGCGACCCGGATCAGGCCCTCGCTGATACCCGATTCCGCCTTGTCCTCGGCGCTCAGGCGCCCGTGCGTGGTGGTGGCCGGATGGGTGATGGTCGTCTTGGTATCTCCCAGGTTGGCGGTTATGGAGACCATGCGGGTGGCGTCGATCACCCGCCAGGCGGCCTCCCGCCCCCCGTCGACCTCGAAGGCCACGATGCCGCCGGGCCCGCTCTGCTGGCGGGCTGCCAGCTCGTGCTGGGGGTGGGTGTCCAGGCCCGGGAAGTGGACGCGGCTCACCGCCGGGTGTCCCTCGAGCCACGCCGCGATCTCGGCGGCGTTCTCGGAATGGGCCCGCATGCGCAGCTCCAGCGTCTCCAGGCCCTTGAGGAACACCCAGGCGTTGAAGGGGCTCATGGTCGGCCCGGCGGTGCGGATCACCCCGAACACCTCCTCGCCCACCGTCCGGGCGTCGCCCACTACGGCGCCCCCTAGGCATCGCCCCTGCCCGTCCAGGTACTTGGTGGCGGAGTGGATGACCAGGTCCGCCCCCAGGTCCAGCGGGCGCTGAAGCGAGGGCGTGCAGAAGCAGTTGTCCACCACCAGCCGGCAGCCGTGATCGTGGGCGAGCTCGGCCAGCGCCGAGATATCGGCGATCTCCATCAGCGGATTGGACGGCGTCTCGACGAAAAGGAGGCGGGTATTCGGCCGGATGGCCGCCTCCCAGGCGGCAAGGCTCGCCGGGGCGACGAAGCTGGTCCGGATTCCGAACCGGGGGAGGTACTTGTTCAACAGCACGGTGGTCGTGCCGAACACGGCTCGTGAGGAGACCAGGTGATCACCGTTCTCCAGGAGGGCCATGCAGGTGGCGAGGATCGCGGCCATGCCCGAGGCGGTCGCCACGCATGCCTCGCCGCCCTCCAGGGCTGCGAGGCGACTCTCGAACGCCTGCACCGTGGGGTTGGTGAAGCGCGCGTAGATGTTGCCGGGCTCGTCGCCGGCGAACCGGGCCGCCGCCTCCGCGGCGCTTGAGAAGACGAAGCTGGACGTGGCGAAGATGGGCTCGGAGTGCTCGCCCTCGGCGGTGCGCCGGTGACCCACCCGTATGGCGCGGGTGGCCTGATCCCAATCCTCGAAATCGTCGATCATCGACTCGCTTCCTGGTCCGTTTGAGCGCTCGCACACGGCCGGCGGTAGAACAGGGGCCCGGCCCCCGGAGGACATGTTGGGAAAGTCCGTGGCTCAGGCCGTATTGTGCAGCTCGATCACCGTGTCCGACACCTCATCGTGCTCCGTCTTCGCCTCGTCACCGCGGATCAGCTCCAGCTGCTGCAGATAGCTGTCGCTGACCCCGCCCGTGACATACTTTCCGTCGAACACGGAGGTGTCGAAGCGCTGCACCGGGGACTTGCCTTTCTTGCGCACGGCGTCAATCAGGTCCTCCAGGTCCTGATAGATGAGCCAGTCGGCGCCGATGGCCTCCCGGATCTCCTCCTCGGTGCGTCCGTGGGCCACCAGCTCGGTGGCGCTCGGCATGTCGATGCCGTAGACGTTCGGATAGCGCACCGGAGGCGCGGCGGAGGCGAAGTAGACCTTTCTGGCCCCGGCATCCCGGGCCATCTGCACGATCTGCTTGGACGTTGTGCCGCGAACGATGGAGTCGTCCACCAGGAGAACATTCTTTCCCCTGAACTCCAGATCGATGGGATTGAGCTTCTGCCTGACCGACTTCTTGCGGACCTTCTGACCCGGCATGATGAAGGTCCGGCCGATATAGCGGTTCTTGATGAACCCCTCCGTGTACTTCACCCCCAGGGTCGTGGCCAACTCCAGAGCCGCGGTGCGGCTGGTGTCCGGAATGGGGATCACGACGTCCACATCGTGATCCGGGCGCTCGCGGCGGATCTTTTCCGCGAGCTTGCGCCCCATCCGCGACCGGGCCTTGTGCACGAATATGTCGTCGATGATGGAGTCGGGACGGGCCAGGTAGACGTACTCGAAGATACAGGGAGAATGCTCCGGGGTGACGGCGCACTGGTAGGTGTACAGGTTCCCGTTGACGTCTACGAACACCGCCTCGCCCGGCTGGACGTCGCTCACGAGCTCGAAGCCCAGTGTGTCCAGGGCGACGCTCTCCGAGGCGATCATGTACTCAACCCCCTCCTCCGTCTCACGCCTGCCGTACACGAGAGGTCGGATGCCGTGGGGATCGCGGAAGCCCAGGATGCCGTAGCCCGGGATCATCGCCACCGCGGCGTAGCCGCCCTTGCACCTGCGGTGCACGCCGGCCACGGCCTGGAAGACGTCCTGCTCGTCGATGCGCAGCTTGCCCTGGACCTGCAGCTCGTGGGCAAGCACGTTCAGGAGGATCTCGGAGTCGGACTGGGTGTTGATGTGGCGCAGGTCTTCGACGAACAGGTCGCGCTTGAGCTCCTCGTAGTTGATGAGGTTGCCGTTGTGCGCGAGCGTGATGCCGTACGGAGAGTTGACGTAGAACGGCTGGGCCTCGGCCGACGACGAGCATCCGGCGGTGGGATAGCGCACGTGCCCGATTCCCATGGCTCCGCGGAGTTGCAGCATGTGCTGGTGCGTGAACACATCGCGGGCGAGGCCGTTGTCCTTGCGCAGATGCAGCTTGTTGCCCTCGCAGGTGACGATTCCGGCGGCGTCCTGGCCCCGGTGCTGGAGCACCAGCAGGGCGTCATACAGCTCCTGGTTGACGGGACTGCGTCCGACGATTCCGACGATTCCGCACATAACCAAAGCCCTCGGATCGGAGGCGCGGCCCTTAGGGCTGCGCCCCTGGATCCCATTCAACCATAGCTGAACCGCGCCGCCATATCCGGCGGCAGCCAGTCACGCAGCCACAACGCCAGATCCTGGAAGGCGGGGATCAGGTGCGAGGCCCTCCACCAGGGATCCGTCGGGAAGGCCGTGAGCCCCGCGAGGAGCACCAGGATGCCCACCAGGAGCGCTCCGCGGGCCGCACCGAAGAACATGCCGATGAGGCGGTCGGTCCCGCTGATTCCCGTCCTGTCCACGAGCTGGCAGACCAGATAGCCCACCACGGCCCCGACAATGAGGGTGGCGACCATGAGTATGAGAAACGCCGCGCCCAGGCGGATGGAGGGCACCGCTATCCAGGGCTCCAGTCGGACCGCCAGCTCACGGAAGAACGCCCAGCCGATCCAGAAAGCGGCGATCCAGGCTGCAAGCGAGAACGCCTCCCGCATAAAGCCGCGCACCAGGCTGATGAGAGCCGATAAGCCGATGATGCCGATGATGAGGTAGTCGACCCAAATCATGCAGACCCGCCACACCGGCCGGCGCGCGATGAGACATGGGTGTCAGATTCTAGCATCCGGGCGAGGCGCGCAGAAGCAATGCCGGGCCCTGCGCCGCGGCCGAAGGGGCTGTCCGCCGGTCCGGCGGGGCCCTAAGGATAGCGCACCACCTCTGCGCTGCGCCCGGCCTCGCCCAGGATCTCCCCGATTCGGTCCCGCGTCGCATCGGCCTCGTTGCGATCGAGCTCGGGCCCGACCCTGACCCGGTACCAGGTCCGTCTGCCGAGCTCGGCCTCCTCTACGAATGCGTCCAGGGCACTCTTGCGCAGGCGCTGAACCAGCGAGTCGGCGTTCTCGCGCTTCTCGAAGCTGGCCACCTGCACGACCCACGCCGAGATGCCCACACGGGGCTCCTGCATGCTGTCCTTCGCCGGCGGGGGCGGCTGCGGTGCGGGCGGAGCCGCAGGGGGCATCTGCTGCGCCGGCTCCACCGGCTGTTCCGCCTCCACCTCCGGAGCGGTCCTCGCCGGCCCCATCGGATCAGTGTCGCCGGTGTAACCTGGCTCCGGCTCCGCGGTCGGCTGAGCCGGGGGGTCTTCCGGGAGGGGCAGGACGCGCGAGGGGAAGTCGTCCAGCTCCGGCGGCGTGGGCGGGATGTTGGTCTCGCTGATGCCCGATCGCAGGACGGGCCCCTCCTCGAGGAGCATGGGCACGAAGATCACCACCAGGGACACCAGAACCACCGCGCCCACCAGGCGTTGCTTGAGTCGCCGATCCACCGCCACTGCTCCGTCTTCCTGCGCTCGTACCCGTACCCGGGTCGCCGATTATAACAGGGCGCCCACCTCGGCGGCCGTGATGAAGGAGCCGAACACCAGGATGCGATCGCCGGGCCGGGCGTCCCGTTGCGCCGACTTCAGAGCGGCTCCCAGCGCCTCGAGCCCGTGCAGCCGGGCGGCTCCCGCGGCCCGCAGTCCGGCCTCCAGACGATCCCGCGGCAGGGCGCGCTCGGCCGCGGGCGGCGCCGTATACCAGGTGTGGACCATCGGCGCCAGCGGCGCGACCATGCCCGCGAGATCCTTGTCGGCCAGTACGCCGAACACCGCCAGTGTGCGGCCGGGGCAAGGCATGGCCTGGAGATTCGCGGCCAGGGCGCGGGCCGCCGCGGGGTTGTGGGCGACGTCCAGGATCACCGGGATGCGCCCGGGCACCACCTCGAAGCGCCCGCGCAGCCGGACCGCCTGAAGGCCGTCGCGCACCGCCGCCTGGGCCACAGGACAATCGGGCCCCAGCATCTCCAGCGCCATCAGCGCGGCCGCCGCGTTGTCGAGCTGGAAAGCGCCCCTCAGCGCCGGCATTGGAAGCCCCCGGCGCCGGGCAAGGCGACCGTGCCAATCCCAGCCGCCATCCCGGACACGGTAACGGAAATCCCGTCCCGCCAATGCCGCATCGACGTCCAGCTCCCGGACCCGCCGCAGCACGGACGCGGGCGGCGCGGGCTCCCCGATCACCGCCCGGCCCCCCGCCCGCAGAATGCCGGCCTTCTCCCGGCCGATGGTCTCCCGGTCCGGACCCAGCCAGGCGGTGTGCTCCAGAGACAGGTTGGTAATCAGCGCGACGTCCGGGTCGACGATGTTCACCGCATCGAGCCGGCCTCCAAGGCCCACCTCCAGAATGGCGACGTCCGGACCCGCCTGCGCAAAGACCTCCAGGGCGGCCAGGGTGCCGTACTCGAAATAGGTCAGGGAGGTTTGGGCGCGGGCCGCCTCCACCCGCTCGAAGGCCGCGCAGATCCGGGCATCGCCCACCGGGCGGCCGCCGACCCGGATGCGCTCGTTGTAGCGGTAGAGATGGGGCGACGAGTAGGCGACGGTGGCGTATCCCGCCGCTCCGAGGATGGCCTCGAGGAATGCGACGCACGAGCCCTTGCCGTTGGTCCCCCCGACGGTGAGGATACGCCGGCCCGGGCTCGGAGCGCCCATCCGGCGCCACACCTCCGCCACTCGCTCCAGCCCGAGCTCGATCTGCGTGGAATGAAGACGCCCCTGCCATTCGAGCCACCCCTGCAGGGAGTCGAATGGCGGCTGACCCGACCGGGTCATCCGGCTGCCGTCGCCCCCGGGGCGCGGGCGCGTGCCGGTCTCACGGGCGCGGCCGTTGGCCGAGAATGCTCAGCAGCTCGGCGAGCCTGTCGCGCATGTCGCGTCGGTCGACGATCATGTCGACCGTGCCGTGCGCAAGCAGGAACTCACTGCGCTGAAAGCCCTCGGGGAGCTTCTCGC
>JASFUT010000016.1:0-22619 GCA_050050175.1 Chromatiales bacterium | reverse complement strand
TGCTTCAGAGCCCCTCCCATGGGCCAAGGCAAGGCGCGTCCCGCAGGGAATGGTGATCCCATTGCCAAGGGGCGCAACGCAGCATTGGCCCATGCGAGGGGCTTCCGTAGGGCGAGCCTGGGCGGGTCCGCACCGTTGTTGCACTCGCTCGCATTAGCGATGGCTAGTGCTTCACTCGTGCGCCTAGGTGCAGACCCGCCCAGGCACGCTGAAACGAACGATTTGTGTGGGACCGAGCACTAGGCCGCCAGTCCGGGAAACAGGCCGAGGATACCGACGACGATCAGATAGATTGCCACCACATAGTTCAGAAGCCTGGGCACCACGAGGATCAGAATCCCGGCGATAAGGGCAAGAATGGGCTGAAGGGCAAGAGACAGTGTCATGCTGTATTCTCCTCGTGCTTCTCTGATTGCGGACAGGGCCCCTCGCGGCCGGCAATCCGCGGGATACGGGCCCTGCCCGGCACCGCGCCGGGGCCTGGGCCCACGATGATCGGTCGGCACATTCGCGCCGGCCGGGAGCACGCACACACCGGCAACCGCCGCCGGGGCGGGCACAGGGAGCGGGGTCAAAGGCCCCGTCAGCCGGGCGAAATGCCCCATCCGGGAGCAGCGGGCCTCAGCGCCGCAGCAGGAACATCAGACCGACGACCGCCGAGACCGCGCCTGCGACGAGATAGGCGATCGTCTCGTTGGAGTAGCGCCCGGTGAACGCCTCCCGGAGCTCGCCCGCGGGTGAGCTCGCCGCGTTCAATCCGAAGTAGAGCAGTATAGCCCCGAGAACGACAAGCCCCGCACCCAGCACTCTCGTCTGCGTCATTTCCCGTTCCCCTCGGTCCCGACCCCCTCGGCCCGCGGGACCACCTGCGCATCACCCGGCGCATACGGCCCGACCTCCGGGCCCGGCGCCTCGTGGAAGAGCTGCAGCCCCAGGGCCGTGCCGAGCATCAGCAGGGCTGCGATCAGCAGCACGGCCACCACGCTGCCCTCGAACGGGCTCCAGAGGCCCTTGCCGAAGTCCAGCAGCGCCGTCGCGATGGTGCGGCCCCGGCGAGCCAGGGCGCCGAGGCGGATCACGACCGCCACCGCCAGCAGCCCCAGGGCCAGCCAGGACAGGATCCCGGTCACAGAGGCGGCGCCGAACGCCAGTGAGCCGGCGAGAGCGTGTACCGGCCTGTCCATGCCCTTGAGTGATCGGTTGCCCTGAATCCCCGCCGGGAGGCTCCCTGCCGGACTCTCGCCCGCAACGGACCCTCCGCCCGGCCGGCCACAGGCCGACCTCGCCCAAGGACGCATACAATATCCATTCCATCCGCCCGGCGCCCTCCTGGACCGCCGCCGGCCCGGGACGCGGGCCGGGCTCTATCGCGCCGGTCGCGGACCCTCGCCTATACTCGCATCCCTGCGGTCTTAGACGCCGGCCGAACGCCACGGATCGGAGATCCCATGCCCGCTCGTCGCTTCCCCGCTCGGACTCTTTCCGCAGCACCTTGGCGTGCCCTGCCCAGGGCACTGCTGCTGGCAGCCTCCGCGCTTGCCGTGCTGCCGCCCTCCGCCCGTTGCGACCCTGTGGGACCGGACGACGCGCTGGACGGGCTCAACCGGATCCGGACCCGCGCGGGGCTGACGGCGCTCGCCTGGTCGTCCCCTCTTGCGCGGGCGGCCCGCGGCCATGCCGCGTACCTCGCGGCCCGTGTCCGCAACGACGAGATCCCCTCGGGGAGGTCGCTGCACCAGCAGGTGCCGGACACGGATGGATTCACGGGCGAGAGCCCTGCGCAGCGCGCGCTCCGGGCGGGCTATCCGCACCGCAAGGTCCGGGAGAACGTAAGCGTGGGCACCGACAGTGCCGCCAAGTCCCTCGACGGGCTGATGACCGCCATCTATCACCGGCTGGCATTCCTGGATCTCGAGGCGGACGAGGTGGGGATCGCCCGCAAGGGCAAGGTGCTCGTCTACCTCCTCGGCCGCTCGGACTACACCGCGCTCTGCCGCGGCGAGATCCCCGAGGCGATCTTCGAGCCGCCGGCTCTGTGCGTCGACACGCGGGTCGACCCGGACTACATGGACAGCCTGTGCGATTCCCTCCCCGCCGAGGCGCTGTTCCAGCCGCCCTACGACCGCGCCTGCCCCGGCGGCCTCCTGCTGGACCGCGACTACATGGCGCCCTGGTGCGCATCCCCGCCGCCCGCGGCGATCCTGGAGGGCAGCGGCGCCTATTACCGGCCCTGCGACAGCGACCTCAAAGTGGATGCCGGCTGGTGGCGGGGTTTCTGCGAGAGCCCGCCGGAGGATGCACGCTACGGGCACAGTGGCAGCTACTACGAGATCTGCGGCGCTCGGCGGGTGCATGCCGACTGGCTCGAGCGGCGCTGCAGCAACCTTCCCGAGAACGCGCGCTACGGCTACGACGGGCGCTACCTGGAGGCCTGCGCGGGGACGGTGCGCATGCATGCCGGGTGGCGCGACCGGCTCGACGCCCGGCGACAGGCCGCGCTGCCCGACTACATCGTCTGGCCGCCCGACGGCGCGGAGGACGCCGCGCCCGCCTTCTACGAGGAGCAGCCCGACCCTCTGCCCGGAAGAGAGGTCTCCGGCAATCCTCTGTCCGTGCAGGTCAACCCGCGCATCGCCGACGGCCTCAGCCTCGGCCCGCTGCAGCTGCACCGCATCGGGCCGGGCGGGAGGCGCACCCCGCTCCAGACACAGGCCATGGACGCGGACTCGGATCCGAACGGCAAGCTGCAGCCCTCGGAGCACGCCTTCTTCCCCCTGGAGCACCTCGGCTGGGGGCAGCGCTACGAGGCGGAGGCCCGAGTAGAGCGGGACGGCAGCACCGAGCGCCTGCGCTGGCGGTTCACCACCCGGGACCCCGGCGCGCGGGCGCTCAGCGCAGGTCCTGACACCCGCCGGCTCAGCTACCCCCGGGGGCGGCCTTTCGCGCTGTTCATCCCACCCACCGACGCGGCGCCGCGCCCCCTCGGGCGCTACACATACCGCGCACCCCGGGGCGCGAGGGTCGACATCGAGCCCGTCGACTACAACACCGTCCGGCTCGAGATCGCGGGGGCGGACTGCCATCCCCTGACCATCAGCCCGGCCGGGCGTGCGCCCGTGGAGCTCCGTGCGGAGGGCTGTCCGCGCTGAGAGGCCGTCCGGGCTAGGGCTCAGACTCGCTGCGCACCACGTGCGCGTACTTGATCACCCCGACGAAGAACACGCCGCCGAACGCGTTGCCCAGGGTCGCCCACAGCAGGAAGCTGAGCGCCTCCGCCGCTCCGGCCGGGTGGCCGGACAGCATCGCCGCGACGACCTCGGTGGTGCCGGCGATGCAGTGGGGCAGATGGGCGAAGCCGATGGACGCGGTGATGAGCCAGATGATCACGATCTGGCTGATGGTGTCGCGGGCCGCGGTCACCAGCCAGGACAGCAGGCCCATCAGCCAGCCGGCGAGGATGGCGCTCTGAAAGGTGGTGGCGGCGTCGACGTCCAGCAGGCGATCGCCCAGCACCCGGAAGGCCTCGGGGTCGATCACGCCCAGGGCCGGGCCGACTTTGGCCGCGATCACGGCGAACAGGCCGGTGCCCACCAGGTTGCCGGAGTAGACGATCACCCACAGTCGCATCAGGGACAGGGGCGTGGTCCGCCGGTTGAGCACGGGCAGCACAGCCAGCGTGGTGTGCTCGGTGAACAGCTCCGAGCGCCCGAGGACCACGAAGATGAAGCCCACCGTGTACGCGTTGGCCACCAGGAGTTCGGTGAACGGCGCGTCGAGCACGCCCGTCGCCGCGGTCATGAACACGGCCATCAGGAGCAGGCTGAACCCCAGGTCCAGGCCCGCGGAAAAGGCCGAGATCCACAGGCCCGAGCCGGAGCGCCTCAGCTCGGTGAGACCCGCCTGGATCTCCTCGCCGAGGATCTCTCGATAGGACTTCTGGGCCGCTGGCCGCTGATCCTCGTCTGCCTGCGTATGCTTGAGCGCTGCCATGGGCTGCTCCCGGTGGACAGAATGGGGATGCTAACCCTCCCCTCCCCCAGGCGCCACAGGGGCCGCGGCCGGCCCGCCCGTCGGCGCGGGTGGAAGGCGGGGCGGCAGGGCCGAAGGCAGATAGCCGGAGACGCGCAGGAACGCCTCGTCGAACGACTCCCCGACGGCGACCTCGGAATCAACCGGACAGGCCCCGTCGCCCCACGTCCGCGCACCGGAGGCCCACGGCACGGCGGGCCGTCCCGTAGCCCAGCTGCCAGCCGTCGCAGCGCCGGCCTCCCGCGGATCCAGAGGCCGAGGGCGGCGGTGAGGGCGGCAAGGACGGAGGCCGGGATGCCGGGTATCGGAAAATCCCCCCAGGTTGATCCCCATGGGCACATCGCAGCCCCACGCGATTGCGGGCTGCCGCCCGGCCTCGGGTGTCGATCGCCGGGAAGAGCCCGGTCTGCGGCAGTCCCAATCACCATCGCCGGGCGCAGCGCCTGAACCCCATCGCGCATGACCTAGAATGAAAGGTGTGGGCCCCGCGGAGACGGCGTAGGGCCCGGCAACGGCAGCATTCCCGGGCTCCGCCACGCGCCGGCCGGCGGGGGAATCGGCAGGAGCGACGAGGGGTGCGCGCCGGGAGCCCCCCATGGCCCCTGCTCCGCATGACCTGCAGCTGCGCTTTCCCCTTGCCTGGATGGCCCTGGCGGCCGCCCTGACTTCCTGCATATTGCTCTGGCAGGCGTGGCACGTCCGCGAGTCCTACCGCGTCGGGAAGGAGGTGGCGTCGCACTTCGTGCGCGCCGAGGAGCTGCGCACCGTGGTTCTGGATCTGGAACGACACCACAGCACCTGTCTCAGAATGGCGGCGGCCACCGGCGAGTCGCACTGGGCAGATCAGTACCGCAGCGCCCAGACGCGGTTCACGGAGGTGATCGAGGCGGCGCTGGAGCGGGACTTCCCGGCAGATCAGAAAGCGGAGATTCGCGCCATCGCGAAAATCCACGCGGCCATGCAGCCCCTCGAGGCCCGGGCGCTGTCGCTGGCAAGCCGGGGCCGGCGCGAAGAGGCCCTGGATCTGCTCGCCAGCGCCGGGCACCGGGCCAGGGAGGAGCGCTTCGGCGGCCACGTCGAGCGATTCATCGCCGAGGTCCGGGAGGATCTGGCGGGAAGGCTGCGGGAGGCGCGCAACCAGGAGCTGGCCTCGCTGGTGCCCGCCGGGGCCGCCTTCGTGCTCTCCGTTCTGCTCTGGATCGCCTTCATCCGGCGCTCGGGCGACTGGCGCAGGGCCCTGGTCTCCGCCGCCGCCCGGCGCAGCGAGGCCGAGGCGGAGCTCAGGGAGGCGCAGAAGATGGAAGCGCTCGGGCAGCTCGCCGCCGGGATTGCCCACGACTTCAACAACCTCTCCACTGCCATCTCGGGCTACACGGACGTTGCGCGGCGCTCCCTGCCCGGGGGCCACAAGGCGCTCGCGGCCCTGGCGGGCGTCGACCGGGCGGTCGACCAGGGGACGGCGCTGACCCAGGCCCTGCTCACGTTCACCCGCCGGGAGCCCATCAGGCGGGAGCGCCTGAGCCTGACGCGCCTGGCAGCCGATCAGGCAGACCTGCTCCGCCGCACGCTGCCGGCGTCGATCGAGGTGATCACGCAGATCGAGGACGGGCTGGACGCCTGGGTCGATGCGGACCCGGGCCAGCTGAGCCAGGCCCTGCTCAACCTCGGCATCAACGCGCGGGACGCCATGCCCGCCGGAGGCCGGCTGACCCTCTCGCTGCGCCGAAGCGACGCTCCCGACCGATCCCTGGGCGCAGCGGGAGACGGCCGGGTCGAGCTGTCGGTCAGCGACGACGGCGAAGGCATGTCCCCGGCGGTGCAGGCCCGCATATTCGAGCCTTTCTTCACCACCAAGGCCCGCGGACAGGGCACGGGCCTGGGTCTGCCGATCGTGCGGGGCATAGTCGCGGCGAACGGCGGCGAGCTCGAGCTGCGGTCGAGCCCCGGGAGAGGCTCTACCTTCACCATCAGGCTGCCCCTGGCAAGGGAAGCCGCGGACCCGCCGCCGGGACAGGCCCCGGCAGAGCGCGGCGGCGCCCTCGGAACGATCCTCCTGGCGGAAGACCATCCCTACGTCCGTGAGATCATGAGCGCCACGCTCGAGTCGCACGGCCACAGGGTCATTGCCACGGGAGACGGGAACGAGGCGATGCGGCTGTTCGAGGCGCAGGCGCCCGCGATCGGACTCGTCGTCCTTGACCTGGACCTGCCGGGGCGCAGTGGCCTGGAGTGCCTTCGCGCCCTGCGCCGGGTCGATCCGAAGCTGCCGGTGATCCTGACGACCGGCCTCGTGACACCCGACCTGGAAGACCGCATCGGCGGTAAGGCCCTGCTGCTGCGCAAGCCGTTCGCGATGGACGAGCTCGCCAGGCTGGCGGGCGTGCACATCCGCGTTCCGCCCGACGGGGAGAGGCCGGGGTGAGCGTCGCGATAACCGTCCTGCTGGTGGACGACCACGCCCTGGTGCGGGACGCCCTTGTCCGGCGGCTGCAGGAGGAGCCGGACATCCGGGTGGTCGATGCGCTTCCGGACGCGAGTGACGTACCGGACCGGGTCCAGCAGCTGGGCCCGGACGTCCTTGTGCTCGACATCGACCTTCCCGGACCCTCGGCCTTCGACGCCGCCCGCCTGGCCAGGGACCGTGACCCGGGGCTGCGGATCCTCTTTCTGAGCGCCTATCTGACGGATCAGCTCGTCGAGGCGGCGCTGGCGGTGCAGGCCTCGGGCTATGTCACCAAGGCGCAGCCGATCGATACGCTGGTCAAGGCGATCCAGGCCGCCGCCCGCGGTCGGATCTTCTTCTCGCCCGACGTACAGGCCCGGATCGTCGTGGGCGAGCGCGAAGCACGCCTGTCCAGCGGCCCATGTACCCGAATGGAGCTGCTCACGGAGCGGGAGCGGGAGATCCTGCGCCAGATCGCCGGGGGCCTGGCCAAGAAGGAGGTCGCGCGCCACCTGGGAATCAGCGTCAAGACGGTGGACCGTCACTGCACGCACATCATGGAAAAGCTCGGCATCCACGACCGGGTGAAGCTCGCCCACTTCGCCATTCGCGAGGGTCTGGTCAGGCCCTGATCACCGCGCCCAGGCCGGCCCCGCATCACCCGCCGCAGTAAGCCCCCCGGGCCCATGAGGCATCCGCCTCATAGGCGCCGGGCCAGGGCCGGGCCATAAGTCCTTGTAGGAGACGGCGCAGGTCCAGCGCAGGCGCCGGGGTCCCTGAGCCCGATCCCGACAGCGGATCTGCGTCGCCTTGCAAAGAGGGGCCGAGGTGAGCTGCGCACGCCGACCGCCCCGTCGAGGAGAATCAAGGAGACCGTCATGACAGCGAGAGCGTTGTTCCTGGCGCTGGTCACGGTCGCGATGACATCGAGCCCCCTGCTCGCCGAGCCCCCCAGCTGGGCCGGCGGAGGTCGGGGCGGCGGCGGCAAGCCGGACAGCCCGGATCTCTACGGAGACCTGGTGCTGATCGACCGGGACGTGAACGGCGTTCCGATCACCACCCTGGGGCTGGGCCCCAAGGATCAGTGGACGCAGGTGCCTCAGCCGATCATGATCGGCCCGAAGGCCGAGTGCGTGCTCTGGCCGCCCGGCGCAGACCCCGATCCGGGCCTGATCCCGGTGGACGGGGACTCCATCTACCTGGCCCTGGGCGTCACCGCCTATCGCATCCCGTTCGTGGACGGCGAGATCCCGGAAGCGTACGCGGCCTGCTCCACGGAGGCCGATTTCGGGCGGCTGAGCAGCGCCCGCGCCCCGGAGGAGGTCATCGGCCATGCGCTGCTCGAGATGGTCACCTCGCTGAGTGTGCCCGGCGGCGTGCTCGCCCTGGACGAGGCGGGACGCCTGACGGTCAGCTACGAGGCAGACGGTGAATGGATCGTTAAGACCATCGATGCGCCGCTGGAGGACCTGGCGGGCTTCGAGCGGGTGCTCGAGGCCGCTGAGCTCTCTCACCCCGAAGTGAACGCAGGAGACGCCGTGGAGATGCCGGCACGCCCTGCGGACCACACCGGGGCCCTGCACCTGCTCGACCGGGCGGCGGCCATGCTCGGCGCCGCGGCCGACAAGAGCGGCTACGTCGGAATCGACGTCACCGTGTACACCACCCAGATCCGGACCATCCCCGCCGACATGACCCAGGAGGCGCGTGACCTCTACGGGATGACCCCTCAAAGCGGCTACTTCAACTTCGAGGCGTTCACCTACGACCGCTCGGCGACCTATGCCGGGGACGTCTGCTATCTCAAGGTCATGGATCCGGGCGAGGCGAACAGCCTTCCCATCGCAGTGACGGGAGATATCGTCAAGGAGCCGATCCTGCAGCTCGTCTTCCCGCCGTTGGCGGACGCTGCGGACTACGTCGGAGGCCTGACCGACCAGGGCGACTACACCGGCTTCACGGGCAGCAACGTCTGGGCGTTCGCCCGTGCGGCGGACGACGCCCGTGCCGTGATCCAGTGGGTCCACGACCATCCGGTGCCGATCGAGCTGATCGAGTACTGCGAGCTCGATATGCAGTGAACGGAAGAGGCGCGGCCGCGCGGCATAGCCCCGCCGACCGCGCTCGACGGCATGAGCGCCAGGGCGACCCAGTGCAAGCTGGGAGCCGCCCGGCGCCGGGATAGAGGGGACGCAATGCCATGAACGCCAGACTCCCAGCCATGATCGGGCTCGCCTGCGCGGGATTCACCCTGCTGGCGGGGCCGGTTTCCGCCCAGGTGGTCCGCGAGTCCCACACCCGATCCATCGCGGGCGTCCTGCACGCCGCGTACAACGTCCAGGACAGCTTCGGCTTCTTCAGCCAGGGCGGCGAGATCCTCTTCGTCGACGTCGACTCGGATATCTTCCAGGTCCACGGTCGGATGGACGGCGACCACGGCGAGGAGCCGACCGGCACCCCCGACGAGGGACCCCCGACCGATCCGGGCCCCGGAGAGCCAGGCAGCCACGAGGAAGGCGAGGGCTGCGCCGACGGCGGTCCGGGCGGGCTGTGCCTGCAGGTCTACGACCGCACCACCGGTGAGGTGATCTGCCACGCGGGGCGCCCGATGCGCCCGGGCTGGCAGCGCGATCCGGCACTCGCCTGCCCGCTGCCTGAGCGCAAGGGCAACTCGGAGTTCATCCTGTCGGTGAAGCTCGCCGGCTGCCGCAGCTACGAGCCCGCGACGGAGAACGTTCCGTTCGATGTCAATGCCGAGGGGGCGACGCCGTACCTGCTGAGCTTCAGTCTGCGTGGCATCGCCTCGGACGGGCACCTGGAGGCCCAGACCGCGAGAAGCGTTCCCTGAGGGCGGGGCCCGCGTTCCGCACCGGATCCGATGGGGGCCAGGGCCGCTGCATGGGCGCGGCGGCCCCGCGGTCGCCGCTCCCGGGAGGCAGGCGCCGGGCCCGGGTGGCTACCGGTACTGGCGCAGATACCACCACTCGAAGCCGCGCTTGGCCCAGTGGAACATGCGCAGGGGGGGCATGACGATGTTGCGCCGGTCGGTCCGGGCCACCAGCATGCCGCGATCGTGGCTGTCCACGATGCAGGCGAGCTCCACCTTGAAGGTCGCGCTCGGCTCGCCGCCCCTGAGCTCGGCGGCCAGATTCGCGGCGGCCGCCTTGGCCTGCAGATCGGCCATGTGGGCCTGCTTGGGCATCCAGTCCGGCCCCGGGAAGCTGCCGGAGTCCCCCGCCACGTAGACCCGCTCCATGCCCTCCACCCGGCAGTGGCGGTCGGCCCGGATCAGGCCGCCCTCCGAGCGCGGCAGGTCGGTGTTGTCGAACCATCGATTACCGGTCATTCCCGGCATGAACAGGATGAGGTCGGCGTCGAATTCGCCGCCCTCGGTGGTCACCTTGCGGTCGGTGAAGCCCTTCAATTTGTGGCCGAGGTGGGTCTCGACGTCCCGGCGGCGCATCTCCTCGACCAGCTTCTCCACGGCCCGGGGGCCCATCCGGACGCCGGGCTGTGGAGCGGGGGAGAAGAACACCAGGCGGAAGCGCTCCCGCCGGCCCTCCCGGCGGAGCTGGGTGTCGATGCCGAACAGGAACTCGAACATGGGCCCGCCGCGCATGGCCGTGGGCTCCTTGGGATTGCCCGCGAAGCCCATCGCAATGGTGCCGCCGTCCATGGCCTTCAGCCGGTCCCGGATGCGCACCGCCGCCTCGACCCCCTCGCAGGGCGTGATGGCGTGCTCGATTCCCGGCAGCTTTTTGATGAAGCGCCCCCCCGAGCCGATGATCAGTCCGTCGTTCCCGATCTTTCCCTGATCCGTCACCAGCACCCGGCCGCCGTCCTCCAGCCCGGTGGCGGAGCCCTGGCGGTAGTCGACGTTCAGGCGCTGGAAGAATCCCCTGAGGGGAACCACCAGGTCCTCGGGCCGGCGCATGCCCGAGGGGATCCAGATGAGGCTCGGGAGGTAGACCAGCTCCGGCCGGGGTGCCACCAGTGTGATCTCCAGCCCGGGATCCGCCTCCCGGAGCTTCTGGGCGGCTGTCAGGCCCGCGAACCCGGCTCCCACGATGGTGACTCGGCTCATCGACTGCTCCTCGCTGCTGTTACCCGGGCGGCCCGGCCCCCGGAGCTCCGGCCGATCGGTCGGGTGCTACTCTAACCGCCATCCCGGCCGGGATCATTGCGCCCGCGCAGGCGCAGCCCCGCCTTCCGGCGCGTGCGCGGGCTCCCCGGCGGCGGGAGCGCCGCCGGGCGGGTCCGCCCCGGCGTCCAGCAGGGGCCGCAGATAGGGCCAGAGATTGTCGAGGAGACGCGGCTGAGCGGCGGCGTTGGGGTGGATGCCGTCCGCCTGCATCAGGCCCTCATCGGTGGCCACTCCCTCCAGAAGGAAGGGCACCAGGGCCAGGTCCTTCTCCAGCGCAATCTCGTGGTAGACCCGATGAAAGCGCTCCGTGAAAGCGCGCCCGTAGTTCGGCGGCAGACGCATGCCGACGAGCAGTACCCGGGCCCCGGAGGCACGCGCCAGGTCCACCATGCGCTCCAGGTTCTGCCGCATTTCTCGCGTGGAAATGCCGCGCAGTCCGTCGTTGCCTCCGAGCTCGATGATCAGGATACTGGGGTCCTGGCGCTCGAGCAGGTCGGGCAGCCGGGCCAGGCCGCCGCGGGTGGTGTCCCCCGTGACACTGGCGTTGAGCACCCGGTAGCCGTAGCCGACCGCGCTCAAGCGGCGCTCCAGCAGGAGCGGCCAGCCCTGCTCCACCGGCAGCCCGAACCCGGCCCCGATGCTGTCGCCCACCACCAGGATCACCGGCTCCCCCGCCCGCAGCGGAGCGGCCAGCACAATCATCAGACCGAGCAGCACCCACTTCATGACAATTGGTTCCAGCTCCGTTGTGGCCGCCTCCGGACTCGGCAAGACGGTATTCGGTCCGGAGGGCGCACTGACCATTCTCGCCGACGTGGACCTGCGGATCGAGGCGGGCGAGGCGGTGGCCATCATCGGCGCCTCGGGCTCCGGCAAGTCCACCCTTCTGGGCCTGCTCGCCGGTCTCGATGTTCCGACCACCGGGGAGGCCCGTTTGTTCGACGCCTCGCTCAACGCCCTGGAAGAGGACGACCGCTCCGCCCTGCGCGCGGGGCGGGTGGGCTTCGTGTTCCAGTCCTTCCAGCTGCTGCCCGGCATGACCGCCCTGGAGAACGTCATGCTGCCGCTCGAGCTCGCGGACCGCGCCGACGCCCGCGACAGCGCCCGCCGCACCCTGGAGGGCGTCGGCCTCGCCCACCGGCTGCACCATTATCCCAGCCAGCTCTCCGGCGGCGAGCAGCAGCGCGTGGCCATCGCACGCGCCTTCGCGCCGCGCCCGCAGATCCTGTTCGCGGACGAGCCCACAGGCAACCTGGACGCCGCCACCGGCGCACGGATCAGCGACGCACTGTTCGGCCTGCGCGAGGAGACGGGGGCGGCGCTGATCCTGGTGACGCACGACGAGCACCTCGCGCGGCGCTGCGACCGGCGCCTCCACCTGGTGGACGGCCGTCTGCGGGGGCCCGGATGAAGGCCGGGGCACTGGCACTGCGCATGCTCTCCCGGGACTGGCGCTCCCGGGAGCTGCGGCTGCTGTCGGTCGCCCTGGTGGTGGCGGTCGCGGCGGTCACCGCGGTGGGCTTCTTCACCGACCGGGTGGAGCAGGCCATGGAGGGGCAGGCGGCGGAGATGCTGGCCGCCGATCTGGTGATCGAGGCCCCCGATCCCCTGCCGGAAGTGCTCTTTGAGCGGGCCGAGGCCTCGGGGCTGCGAACCGCCCGCACCCTGGAGTTTCCCAGCGTGGTGCTTCGAGGCGAGGACCCCGTACTGGTCCAGGTCAAGGGCGTGAGCGACGCCTATCCCCTGCGTGGCGAGCTTCGCATCGCCCGGGAGGCCTTCGCGGAAGGCCGGCCCGCCGACGGCCTGCCCCCGTCCGGCGGTGCCTGGGTAGAGCCCCGCCTGCTGGCGCTGCTCGACGCATCCGTCGGGGAGACGATCCAGCTCGGCGAGGCGAGCCTCACCCTCGACCGGGTGATCACCCGCGAGCCCGACCGGGCCTGGAGCCTGTTCCGGCTGGCACCGCGGGTGCTGGTCCGACTGGACGCCCTCGATCGCACAGGCCTGCTCGGCCCGGCCAGCCGGGTAGAGCATCGCCTGCTGGTGGCGGGTGAGGGCCGAGCCGTAGCGGACTACCGGGGCTGGCTGGAGGGGCATCTGCCCCCCGGCGCCGAGATCATGGATCTGGAGTCGGCCCGCCCCGAGCTGCGCCTCGCCCTGGAGCGCGGACGCAGCTTTCTCGCCCTGGCCTCGCTGGCGGCGGTGGTACTGGCGGGTGTCGCCGTGGCCCTGGCGACGCGGCGCTTCACCGAGCGGCAGGCCGACGCAAGCGCCGTGATGCGCTGCCTGGGGGCCTCCCGGCGCCTGGTGCTTCGCCTGTTCACGGTGCGCCTGCTGGGCCTGGGTCTGATCGCCAGCCTCATCGGCGGCGCCGCGGGCTACGCCGCTCAGGGACTGCTCTCGGCGCTGCTGGCCGAGTGGTTCGGAGGGGCGTTGCCGCCGCCCTCGCCCATCCCCCTGCTCACGGGCCTGGGGGTGGGGCTCATCACCCTGGCGGGCTTCGCCCTGCCTCCGCTCCTGAGGCTGGGTGCCGTGCCGCCCCTGCGGGTGCTTCGCCGGGAGCTGGGGGTGCCCCGCGCGCCCGTGTGGGTGGCGGGCTCCGGCGCCGCGCTCGCCCTGTCCGCTCTGATGTTCTGGCAAGCAGGCGACCCCGCGCTCGCGGTGCGCTTCATCGGCGGGGTGGCGGCCACCCTCGCGGTCCTGGTGGCCGCCGCGGCGGCGCTGGTCTGGGCGGTGACCGGCCTGCGCCACCGCACGGGGACCGTGCTGCGGTACGGCCTGGCGGGTCTGGCACGCAGCCCGGGGACCAGCGCAGTGCAGCTCGCCGGATTCGGCGTGGGCATCACGGCCCTGCTCCTGCTCGCCGTGGTTCGCGTCGACCTGCTCTCGGCCTGGGAGCGAACCCTGCCCGAGGGTGCCCCCAACCACTTCCTCATCAACATCCAGCCCGAGGAGGTCGACGATGTCCGCGCGTTCCTCGAGGAACGCGGGCTGTCCCACGCGGGCTTCTTCCCGATGATGCGGGCCCGCCTGGTGGGCATCGACAGCCGTCGCGTGGATCCCGACGAGTACGAGGACGCCCGGGCCCAGCGGATGGCGGAGCGCGAGTTCAACCTCACCGCCGCGGAGCGGATGCAGAGCGACAACCGGATCACGGCCGGCCGATGGTGGGACCCTGCCGAGACCGACCGCCCGTGGTTCTCCATAGAGGAAGGCATAGCCGAGACCCTCGGCATCGAGCTGGGCGACACCCTGGAGTTCCTGATCGCCGGCGAGCCCGTGCGCGGCGAGGTCACCAGCCTGCGCTCGGTGCGCTGGGACTCCTTCAACCCCAACTTCTTCGTGATCGGCACGCCCGGGCTGCTCGAGGACCGCCCCGCCACCTGGATCACCAGCTTCCACCTGCCCCCCGAGCGGGTGGGGGTCACGGGCGAGCTGGTGCGCGCCTTCCCCAGCG
The DNA here is from genome assembly GCA_050050175.1 of Chromatiales bacterium. GTDB lineage: Bacteria > Pseudomonadota > Gammaproteobacteria > Chromatiales > Chromatiaceae > CAVQCX01. The sequence continues at coordinate 8,549 of JASFUT010000016.1, read as the reverse complement.
TGACCGTGCTGGACATCTCCGCCCTCATCGGCGAGGTGCGGGCGGTGATGGATCGGGGCTCCCTGGCCGTGGAGTACGTCTTCCTGTTCACCCTGGCAGCCGGCCTGGTGGTGCTCTATGCGGGCATACAGGCGAGCCGCGAGAGCCGGGTCCGCGAGGCCGCGGTGCTGCGCACCCTGGGCATGCGCCGCCGCCGGCTGCTGGCGGGCGTCGGGGTGGAGTTCGCCACCCTGGGGATGCTCGCGGGCCTGCTCGGCGCCACCGCCGCCGGACTCATAGGCCGGGCGCTCGCCGCCCGGATCTTCGAGCTGCCCTACGCCCTGGACCCCTGGCTATGGCTCGTGGCCGCCGGGGCCGGGGCCGCCGGCGTCGCCGCCGCCGGGATGGCGGCCACCTATCCGCTGGTGGTCGCGCCCCCCTTGCAGGTGCTGCGCCAGAGCTAGGATGATTGGGCCGGAGGAGACGGCGGCCGCCCGCCGTCCCGTCGACCGACGACGACAAGGCGACGACCCAGGCGAGGTGCTCCATGCGACCCGTTTACCGACTCTGCCCGTTCCTCCTGCTCATGCTCGCCTGCGCGGGCGCGGCCCGGGCCGACGACGTGCTCCACACGCGGCTGATGTCCCTCGATCTGGCGCGGGACCTCGCCCAGGGCGCGCTCGACGCCTGCCGGGAGGACGGCTATCAGGTCTCCGCCGTGGTGGTCGATCGCAGCGCGGTCACCCAGGTGGTCCTGCGCGACGTCTATGCGTCCCGATTCAACACCGAGATCGCCCGCCGGAAGGCCAACGCGGCGATACTTGGCAACGTCTCGACCCGGGAATTCCTCGACAACCGGCCCGACATCACCGACACCATGAACCTGCTGGACGACGTGCTGGTGCTGCGCGGCGCGGTGCCGGTGCGCGCGGCCGGTTCGCTGATCGGCGCCCTGGGGGTGAGCGGGGCGCCGGGCGGCGACCTCGACGAGCGCTGCGCCCAGGCAGGCCTGGACCAGGTCCGGGCGCGGCTGGACTTCGCGGACTGACCGCGCCGGCCGCCCGACGAAGACCCGCCGCCCCCCGGGAGCCCGCCGATGACCCTCACCCCGAGATCAGATCCCCTCGCCCACGAGCCCCGGGGCATGGATACAGATGCGCTCGGTGTCTCGATCGCCAAGCACCTTACCTATTCCATCGGCAAGACGCCGCCCACGGCCACGCCGCGGGACTGGCTGAGCGCCACCGCGCTCACGATCCGCGACCGTATGATCGAGCGGATGATGCGGACCATGCACCGCTACTACGACGATGACGCCAGACGGGTGTACTACCTGTCGATGGAGTACCTGCTCGGCCGCACCCTCGACGCCAGCGTGCTGAACCTGGGGATCGAACGGGAGGTGCGCACAGCCTTGTCGCGCTTCGGCGTGCGGCTGGACGACCTCTGGGAGATAGAGGAGGACGCGGCCCTCGGCAACGGCGGCCTCGGGCGCCTCGCCGCCTGCCTCATGGAGTCCATGGCCACGCTCGATCTCCCGGGCTACGGCTACGGCATCCGCTACGAGTTCGGGATGTTCACCCAGCGCATCGAGGACGGCCGCCAGGTCGAGCAGCCGGACAACTGGCTGCGCTACGGCAATCCCTGGGAGTTTCCCCGGCCCGAGGTGCTCTACCCCGTGCGCTTCTACGGGCGCGTGGACCAGAGCCTGGACGCAGACGGCGAGCTGCGTTTCCGCTGGGTGGAAGGGCAGCAGGTGATGGCCATGGCCTACGACATGCCCGTCCAGGGCTACGGCACGGACACGGCCAACAATCTGCGCCTGTGGTCGGCCAAGGCGACGCGGGAATTCGAGCTCGACTACTTCAACGAGGGGAACTACATCGAGGCGGTTGCGGAGAAGACCCGCTCGGAGAACCTGTCAAAGGTCCTCTACCCCGACGACAGCAGCCACCTGGGCCGCGAGCTCCGGCTCAAGCAGGAGTACTTCTTCGTCAGCGCGTCCCTGCAGGACATCCTGCGGCGCTACCTGTCCGATCACGCCTGCCCGGACGCCATCGCAGAGAAGGTGGCGATCCAGCTCAACGACACCCACCCCGCCCTCGGTATCGCGGAGTGGATGCGGCTCCTGGTCGACGAGCAGGGGATGAACTGGGTCAAGGCATGGGAGATCACCCGCAACGTCTTCTCGTACACCAATCACACCCTGCTGCCCGAGGCCCTGGAGGTCTGGCCCGTCCCGCTGATGGAGCGGATCCTGCCCAGGCACCTGCAGATCATCCTCGAGATCAACCGACGCTTCCTCGACGAGGTCGCACGCCGGTTCCCTGGCGACACAGAGCGTCTGAGACGCATGTCGCTGATCGACGAATCCGGCGAGCGCGCCGTGCGCATGGCCCATCTGGCCGTGGTGGGCAGCCACAGGGTGAACGGGGTCTCGGATCTTCACACGCGGCTGCTCGGGCAGACCCTTTTCGCCGACTTTCATGCCATGGACCCCGACCGCCTGGTCAACGTGACCAACGGGGTGACGCCCCGGCGCTGGATTCTCCAGGCGAACCCCGCCCTGAGCCGACTCCTGGACGAGACCCTGGGCACCGGCTGGATCGCGGACCTGGATCGCCTCCGGACGCTCTCGGACCTGGCCGACGACCCGGCGTTCGTCGATCGTTTTCGGTGGGTCAAGCAGGACAACAAGGTGCGCCTGGCACGCCTGATCCACAACCGGCTGGGCATCCGGGTCTATCCCGACAGCCTGTTCGACGTGCAGGTCAAGCGCATTCACGAGTACAAGCGGCAGGTGCTGAAACTGCTCCACGTCGTGACCCTGTTCAACCGCATCCGCCGTGACCCTCAGAGCGTAAAGGTTCCGCGCACGGTCATCTTCGCGGGGAAGACGGCGCCGGGTTACGACGCGGCCAAGCTGATCATCAAGCTGATCAACGACGTGGCGGCCGTGATCAACGCGGAGCCGGCAGTGCACAGCCGGCTCAAGGTGGTGTTCGTCCCGAACTACGACGTCTCCGTCGCCGCCGAGGTGATCCCCGCGGCAGATCTCTCGGAGCAGATATCCACCGCGGGCATGGAGGCCTCCGGGACGGGAAACATGAAGCTGGCGCTCAACGGGGCCCTGACCATTGGCACGCTGGACGGGGCCAACATCGAGATGCGCGAGGCCGTCGGCGAGGAGAACTTCTTCAGCTTCGGCCTCAGCGCCGATGGGATCGCCGGGCAGCGCGCCCGGGGCTACCGCCCCCGCCTGCACTACGAAGAGAGCCCCGAGCTGCGCCAGGCCCTGGGCCAGATCGCCACGGGCCTGTTCTCTCCGGACGAGCCCGGGCGCTACAGGAGTCTGGTGGGCGGTCTGCTAGATTACGACCCCTACAGGGTCCTGGCGGATTACGCGGACTATCTGCGCGCCCAGGCAGAGGCGGACATCCTGTACCGCAGCCCGGCGCTCTGGGCCCGCAAGGCCATCCTCAACGTGGCCCGTATGGGGCGCTTCTCCATCGACCGCACGACGCGGGAGTACGCCGAGACCGTCTGGCGGCTTTGACCGGGTCCCGTCCGCTACCGCGCCGGCTCCGCCCGCTCGTCCCGGTAGACCCATAGCGCGGCCACGGAGGTGAGGACGGCGTGGCGCTCCATGTTCTGCCTCGACGGCGAGCAGGGCCCCCAGGTGCCATCCGGACGCTGGGCGGCGACGACTACCGCGACCTCCCGGTCAACGGCGCCGTGCAGCGGCAGACCGAGCAAGTGCATCGTCACCAGCAGCTCCGAGAGCAGATCGAAGTTCTCGCCCCCGCTCGCCCATCGCGCGGCCCGGCCAAGGAGTCCGCCGAGGACGTCGCGCCGCTGCTCGAGCCAGGCGGGGAGCGGCCGGCGCCCGAAATCGGTCAGGGCCAGCACCTCGTGGACCAGCTCGTAGAAGAGAAGCCCGATACGGCCGCGCTCGACGCCCGAGACGGACGACGGCAGCGGCACGGGATAGGCCGCGGATGCCACCCGGGCGATCATGCTCCGCCCGAGCAGCGTCGCCTGGTCGACCGGCGGCTCCGCGCCCAGGTACCCCAGCAACGTGGCGAGCGTCAGCCGCAGGGTCGGCGGTGCGCGGGGGGTCGCCGCCAGGGCCCTCTGCGCCTGCGCGACGATGGGGTCTTCAAACGCGCTCGGGGTACCCAGACCGCGCATCAGGTGCGCGGCCAGCACCAGGTGATAGTGGTCCAGAAGCGTCTTGCGGGGCCTGCGCACCCACTCCGCGAAGGCGGCAGAGCCCTCGAGGGCTGCCAGCCGGGCGCGGGCCACCTGGCCGAAGCGGTCCCGCTCCTCCCCCTCCCGGGCGAGCCCCTGGAGCACCAGATAGAACAGCGCCTCGTCGATCAGATCCCTCGGGCCGCCGTCCGCCAGAGTGGCCGGATGGGCCTCGATCCAGGCCATCCCCCGGTCGATGGCGTGCTCGATCCGGGCGGCCGTGGGGCCTTCGGCGTCCGCGGCCCATGCGCGTGCGCAGCTCGCGACCACCACAAGCATCGCCGCTGCGATCGGGCAAGCGAGGTTTCCGCGTCTCATGGGCCCAGCGTAAGGCAAAACATTCGGCCCGCCTACGGGCCCTGCCCCCGGGGCGCCGCGGCGGTCAGGCCGCCGGCGTCGTCCGGTCACCCGCCCTGCGAGCCCCGGGCCGGACCCGCATCCACCCCTGGCGGGACGTGGGCGGCCAGCACGAAGGCGCTCGCCCTTCCACGCCGACTGCACGTCTCCCGTGCCTGGCCGGTTAGAATCGTCTCCCAGACTATGACCGCAATCGGGAGCACGAGATGACCGAGACCGCCAGCTCCGTCATGGACCCGCAGCCATCGGTAATGCGTGCCGACGAGCCCATCACCAAGGCGATAGACATCATCATGAAGAACCGCTACCGGAATCTGCCGGTGGTGGACTACGACGGTCGCTACCTGGGCATCTTCGGCATCAGCTGTCTGTTGCGCCTGGTTCTGCCGAAGGCCGCGCTGATGGAGGGCGGGCTGGAGACGTTGTCTTTCGTGGGCGATACGCTGAGCGACCTGCGTGCGCGGCTGAAGGAGTTCAAGGACGAGCCGGTCAGCACCTGTCTCAGCGCCGAAGTCAGCGTGGTGAGGCCCGACACACCATTGATCGAGACCCTGCTCATCCTCTACCGCACACGCACCAGCCTGCCGGTGGTGGATCCTGAGACGCGCCGCCTGGTCGGCATGATCTCGTACTGGGATGCGGGCGAGAAGATCCTGACGGAGGATCGCTGAGGTCCCGGCGCGCAATACGCATCCTGCGCGCGGCCAGCACGGCGCAGGGAGACAAGCCTGTCGTGACGTACGACCCGTAAGGCGGGAAACCCCCACCCCTCCGGGCCGCCGCTCCCGCAGCCGGGATGGAGTGAGACGCAATCCCGGAGCGACCTCGGTCCAGGCCGCGAAGCCCTGGATCGGGCTGCGCTGCGCGCAGGCTATGCACGGCGCCCGGCCAGGTCGTTGCCGCCGTCGACCATCCCGAGGCCGAGCTCGCCGAGGACAGTGCCAAACGTCTGCTACCCTCCCGCATGGAGGGCTCGCCTGCGCGTCATCGGCGCTTTCTCGATGTCGCCGCAGCCAGCCTGTCCGAGTATCACAGGCGATAGGACCCAGACATGACCAAGTCCAAGAGGAAGACCGCCAAGCGCGAGTACAAGTCCAGGCTGCGCGCCCTGCAGGTGGAGCTAGTGAAGCTGCAGAGTTCGATCATCCGCCACAACCGCAAGATCCTGGTCATCTTCGAAGGACGGGATGCCGCCGGAAAAGACGGCACGATCAAGCGCGTCGTCCAGCATCTCAGCCCTCGCGAGACCCGCGTTGTGGCCCTCGGCAAGCCGTCGGATCACGACAGGCGCGCCTGGTACTTCCAGCGCTACGTCCCCTACTTGCCCGTGGAGCAGGAGATGGTGCTGTTCAACCGCAGCTGGTACAACCGGGCGGGAGTGGAGCGCGTGATGAACTTCTGCACCGAGGATGAGTACGAGGCCTTCATGCGCATCGTGCCGGCTTTCGAGCAGATGCTCGTACGCTCGGGAATTCACCTGCTCAAGTACTACCTCGACATCTCCAAGGACGAGCAGCGCCGGCGCCTGGCCGACCGCCACAAGGACCCGCTTAAGCAATGGAAGGTAAGCCCGATCGACGAGCAGGCAACCAAGCTCTGGGACGACTACAGCGCCGCCCGCAACGCGATGTTCGCCCGCACCCACAGCCCGGTCCTGCCCTGGCTGGTAGTGCGCGCCGACGACAAGAAGGCCGCGCGGCTGCACGTCATCACCGACCTGCTGTCACGCCTGGACTACAAGGGAAAGGACGAGAGCCTGGTGCTGCCCGATCCGAACGGCGTGTTCGCCTACGACGAGCGCTGTCTGCATGACGGGCTGATCGCCGCTTAGCGCAACGTCGCGATCGACTCGGGCCGTCCCTGGCCCCGGGCGTCCGAATCGGCTCTCCTGCCGATTGTTCGAACCCACTCTCCCCCAGGGGCCAAGAGAGACTGGCGCAGTACGGATTCCAGTCAGCAAGCATCGGCCCGACGATGCCGGTTTCGTCGGCCGTTCTTCAGGTTGCCTCGAAGCCGCCTCCGACCACCGTGTTGCCTCCCCCCGCGGGTTGCGGGTCGACCGGCTCGGACGTGCCGTCACACGCTTCAGAGCTGGGAACCGTCCAGTCCGCCGGCACGGGCTCGCCCGGGAGCTCGATGATCTGCCCCAGGTGCAGCACGGTGCCGCTCTGCCGATCGTAGAGCAGAAAGAGGAAGGGCCGCTGGTCCGGCGGGAGAAAGCACTCCCTCACCGACACCACGCCGTTAGTGCCTCCATTGACGACGGTACCGGCGGGATAGGAAGGGGCCAGGCTCTCGGGCTCGTCCGGCGTGGCCTCGTGGATGGCAAGCGTCGCCGTGCGCGCCCTCACGCCTTGCCCGTGAACCTCGAGCTCGACGCGCTGCTGCGGCTCCCGGAGATAGAGGTGACCTTGCCCGTTGACGCCGGAGAAGTCCGCCGCGTCCTCGCGCAGGGCGTCGCCAAGATCAGGTGAGGTGGGGCTCCAGGACAGGACGAAGACGGGGATGGACACCGACATGTCGGCTGGGGTCAGCTGGGGGAGGAGGCCCTGCAGGAAGGTGCGGTCGAAGCCTCTCCTGGCGTCTGCGAAGCCGCCCTCATCCGGGACGATCATCAGCAGGGACAGGGTCGAACCCGACAGGGGGACCTCCACCGCCTGGAACCCGTCGCCCTTGGCGGCATTCATGGGGCCGGTCAGGCGCACCATGTCCACCCAGTAATGCTGGTCCTTGCCGAGGGACGCGAACCGGCCGGTAAAGGCCTCCACCGAGCTGAGCGTTCCGGGCCAGTAGGCATCCAGAACGCTCTTGCGGCCGAGCACCAGGCGGGTCATGGGGTTGATGTCGGCGACGTACGACAGCGGCCCATCGAGCCATTGCAGGATCGCCTCGGCGCTCGCCGCGTCGGCGCCGGCGAAGTCCTGGCCCGCCATTGCCGGGCCGTACCATCGGGCCTGGGACTCAAGATAGTCCGTCGCGAACACATAGCCCGCCTGACCCCAGAGCCCGCTCCTGCGGTTCAGGTAGGGCTGCCCGCCCACGAGCTGCTCCCAGGAGCCGAGCAGCGCGAGCCCGGTCTCGTCCGGGGCCGGCAGCGCGGCCGCTTGGGTGATCCCTTCCAGGGTGGCCCCGGCGGCGCCGATGGACGTCATCGCGAGGAGCTGCTGGGCGTCGAAGGGGGCGGTCAGGAAGTTGTGCTCGGCCTCCGCGTCGGCCTGGAACCGGGACAGCGCGTAGCGCTGGTGATCGGCGATCAACGCCAGGAACTCCGGCGACCCGGCGACATCTGGAGAACCGGACAAGCCCGCATAGGAGAACGACAGGAGATCGGTTCTGGTGCCCGCCACGAAATTGCCGTTACCGAGACTGCCGGGTTGCTGCTCGCAGCCCAAGAGCGCGAATGCGGCCAGCAGCGCCGGCCAGACGGTTCGCCGTGGATTCATGACGAAGCGATCCTTCTGCACGTGGGAGGAATAGGGTTTGGCGTAAGGAAGCCAGGACCGATGGCGGGGAGGCTGCTGCAGGGATGCCGGAGGAGCCCGCCCGAAAGGGGGCGGGTCGCGGGCCCGCATACCTGATCCATCAGCTTGGCCGCGCCGCAGCCTTGTGCGATTTCCATGGCCGATCCATGAACATATCCTTGAGAGCCGGATCCTAACCAATCGGGGGCCTTCCGGCAAAGCTTCGGCTGGCGCGACCGGCATGCGATCGACGCCCCGGCTGCGTGCTCAGGCGTAGGGCGCGCGGTTCGTGGAACCGGGGATGGATCTGGCGGGCCGCTGCGCGGCGTCCGAATCGGCTCTCCTGCCGATTCGTCGAACCCTACGTGGCTTCTCACCCACCCTCTCAAACCAGAAACGGGCCCGCGTTGGGGCCCGTTTCTGTTTGTGGCGGAGAGGGTGGGATTCGAACCCACGTGGGGCTTGCGCCCCCAACGGATTTCGAGTCCAAATTTCGCGCAT
>JASFUT010000015.1:0-22868 GCA_050050175.1 Chromatiales bacterium | reverse complement strand
ACGCCTCCGCTCCTTCCGCCCTCTGTGCGCTGCCCGGGCGGAGCATGGCTCAGGGGATGGGCACCGAGCGCAGCAGATGCCCGGCGAGCTCGTCGGCCCCGCCGGGCTCACCGGTCTCGGCCGCGACCAGGCGATGGCCGACGGTCGCCGGCAGCACAGCCTGGAGATCCTCGGGGAGCACCGAGTCGCGCCCGCCGGTGAGGGCCCAGGCGCGCGCGCCCCGCAGCAGGGCGAGCCCCGCACGGGGCGACAGGCCGTGGTGGAAGCGCGGCGAGAGCCGTGTGTGCTCGAGCAGCGCCTGGCAGTAGTCGAGCAGGGCGTCGGAGACGTGCACCTGCCCGACGCGTGCCTGCAGCTCCCGCAGCCTGGCGGCCTGCATCACCGGTCCGGTCTGCTCGAGCACCATCCTTCGGTCCTCGCCAGCCAGCAGCTCCCGCTCCGCCGCCCGGTCCGGATAGCCAATGCTCACGCGCATGAGGAACCGGTCCAGCTGAGACTCGGGCAGCGGGAAGGTACCGACCTGGAAGCTGGGATTCTGGGTCGCGATGACGAAGAAGGGATCGGGAAGTCCGTGTGTCCGGCCCTCCACGGTCACCTGCCGTTCCTCCATGGCCTCCAGCAGGGCGCTCTGGGCCTTGGGCGTCGCCCTGTTGATCTCGTCCGCCAGTACCAGCTCGGCGAATACCGGTCCGGGGTGAAAGCTGAATCCACCGCTCTCCCGGTCGTACACCGACGCCCCGAGAATGTCCGCCGGGAGCAGATCGCTGGTGAACTGGATGCGCTGATAGCGCAGGTCCAGCAGCCGGGCCAGCGCGTGTGCCAGGGTGGTCTTTCCCACGCCCGGCAGGTCCTCGATCAGCAGGTGACCCCTTGCCAGGAGACAGGCAAGGGACAGACGCACCGCCCGCTCCTTGCCGAGGATCACCCGCCCGATCCCCTCGATGACGCGTTGAATCTCGTCAGACATCCGCAGGTGCGCCTTCAGAGGGGCCGGTCGAGACAGGCCCGCGCCGTCCCGCCCGTCGGATCCGATTCGTTGCCGTCGTACGTGCGCTTCCGAGCATGCGCTTCCGAGGCAGACGAGGCTCGACTATCCCCGAAACCACCCGCCGCCGGCAAGCGACGGCGGCCCCGACCTCTGCCGCCGCAGAAGATTCCGGCGAGCCCGTGGATGGACTAGAATGCCGGGTTCCGAGCGCGCGGTGGAGTGCCATGTACTACGCGGACAGCTACGACGTGATCGTGGTCGGCGGCGGCCACGCGGGCACCGAGGCGGCCCTGGCCTCGGCGCGGGCGGGTGCGCGTACCCTGCTGCTGACGCACAACATCGAGACCCTCGGTCAGATGAGCTGCAATCCCGCCGTCGGCGGCATCGGCAAGGGCCATCTCGTCAAGGAGATCGACGCCCTCGGCGGCCTCATGGCCCGGGCCGCGGACCGCGCGGGCATCCACTTCCGCGTCCTCAACGCCCGCAAGGGCCCCGCGGTGCGGGCGACCCGCGCCCAGGCCGACCGCACACTCTACAAGGCCGCGGTGCGCCGGGCGCTGGAGACCCGGCCCGACCTGGATATCTTTCAGCAGGCGGTCGACGACCTGGTGGTCGAGCAGGATCGCGCCGCCGGGGTGCTGACCCGGATGGGCCTGCGATTCCGGGCCCGGGCGGTCGTGCTCACCGTGGGCACCTTTCTCGGCGGCCGGATCCACGTGGGGCTGTCCAACCACGACGGCGGGCGTGCCGGAGACCCGCCCGCCAATGCCCTCGCCCGGCGCCTGCGCGAGATGCCCTTCAGGGTGGAGCGCCTGAAGACCGGCACCCCGCCGCGGATTGACGGGCGCTCGATCGACTACTCGGTCCTCGAGCCCCAGCCCGGCGACGAGCCCGTGCCCGTGTTCTCGTTCACCGGCCGGGCGGACCAGCATCCCGCCCAGGTGCCCTGCCACATCACCCGGACCAATGCCCGAACCCACGAGATCATCCGGGGCGGGCTGGCGCGCTCGCCCTTGTACAGCGGCGTGATCGAGGGGGTCGGGCCCCGGTACTGCCCGTCCATCGAGGACAAGGTGGTCCGTTTCGAGGACAGGGACTCCCACCAGATCTTTGTCGAGCCGGAGGGGCTGGAGACCAGCGAGGTGTACCCCAACGGTATCTCGACCAGCCTGCCCTTCGACGTGCAGCTGGCGCTGGTGCGCTCCATCGAGGGATTCGAGCGCGCCCGCATCACGCGCCCGGGCTATGCCATCGAGTACGACTTCTTCGATCCGAGGGACCTGCGACCCACCCTGGAGACGCGGTTCGTGGACGGCCTGTTCTTTGCGGGGCAGATCAACGGCACCACCGGCTACGAGGAGGCGGCGGCCCAGGGCCTGCTGGCGGGCCTGAACGCGGCGCTTCAGGTGCGGGAGCGCGAGCCCTGGTATCCGCGCCGGGACGAGGCGTACCTCGGCGTTCTGGTGGACGACCTGATCACCCAGGGGACGCGGGAGCCCTACCGTATGTTCACGTCCCGCGCGGAGTACCGGCTTATGCTCCGCGAGGACAACGCGGACCTGCGCCTCTCTGCGAAGGGCCGGGAGCTCGGCCTGGTGGGCGACGCCCAGTGGCGGGCCTTCGAGACCAAGCGCGAAGCGGTGGAGGCCGAGCGCCGCCGCCTCGCGGGGGCGCGGGTGCGACCGCAGGACCTGGCTGCTGACGAGGGCCGGGCGCTGCTGGGAGGTCCGCTGGGGCGGGACACGCCGGCGCTGGACCTGCTGGCGCGGCCCGAGGTGGGCTACGCCGCGCTGATGCGGGTGGCCGGCCTGGGGCCGGGCGTGTCGGACCCCAAGGTCGCGGAGCAGATCGAGATCCAGGTCAAGTACGCCGGATACATCGGCCGCCAGCGGCTCGAGATCGAGCGGCAGCGCCGCAACGAGTCGGTCGGTCTTCCCGACGATCTGGACTACGCCAATGTGCGTGGGCTCTCCTCGGAGATACGCGAGAAGTTCCTTCGCCACCGCCCGTCGACCCTCGGCCAGGCGGCGCGAATCCCCGGCGTCACCCCTGCCGCCATCTCCCTGCTGCTCATCCATCTGAAGAAGAAATCCGCATGACCCATCGGGTCGGCCGCCAGGGCAGGACGGTCCGATGGGTCAGGCGGTGCATGGAGCGCCGCAGCCGGGGTCAGGGCTGCTCGGAGATGATCAGCTCCGGGTAGTACACCCGGCCTTCCGTATCCTGCGCCTGGAGCTCGGCCGCCTTGCTGACCGCCTCGCCGTAGGTCATCTCGCCGTCCAGATGGCCCTTCTTGAACTCGTACTTGTACCTCCAGCCGACCCGGTAGCCCGGATCATCGGCGCGCCGCCAGAGCGGGTCACCCTTCTGGAATAGTTGTCCTGCCATAGGTCTGTCCTCTTCGTTTATCGCGTTTTCCAGCGGTCCCGGTCCATCATCGGTCGATCCCACCGGATGGGGCAAGGCGAAGAATTCATGGAAATCGCCCCCCCGTCAAGGCGCCGCACCGGGCCGGGCACCGCGCTTGGCGGGCGTGGGCTGCCGCGCTTACCCTGGAGGGCGGCATCGATCGGAACACCGCCCTTGGACAGCACCGCACTCTGGACGCGGCAGCTCGATACCGGTCTGCGCGAGCTGCGGCTCGGCCCAGACGCGGACCAGCGCCGGCGCCTGCTCGTCTACCTGGCGCTGCTGGAGAAATGGAACCGGGTGTTCAACCTGAGCGCCGTGCGCGACCCCCGGGAGCTGGTCTCCCGCCACCTGCTCGACAGCCTCGCGATCCTGAGCCACCTCCACGGCGGGCGCATCCTGGACGCCGGCACGGGCGCGGGGCTGCCCGGCATCCCTCTGGCCGTCCTCTCGCCCGAGCGCGCCTTCACCCTGATCGACTCCAGCGCAAAGAAGACCCGCTTCGTCCGCCAGGCGACCCTCGAGCTGGGACTGGCGAACGTGGAGGTCGTGACCACCCGGATCGAGGCGTACCATCCCGAGGAGGGATTCGACACCATCACCGCCCGCGCCTTCGCGCCGCTGGCCGACATCCTGGGCCTCACCCGCCGCTTGCTGCGCCCGGGTGGCCGAGTACTTGCCATGAAGGGCCCCGGGGCCGCCGCGGAGGTGACTGCAGCCGCCCTGCCCGCCGGACGGCTGCGCGTGCTGCCCCTGGCGGTACCCGGGGCGGCGGGCGGGCGTTGGCTGGTGGTTGTCGAAAACGGTTGAGCCAACCGGGTCCGGGCCCGGCCGCGGAGTTGGCCGCCGCCGGCCGATTGCGGCAGAATTGGGCGACCGCGCACAGCATTCGGACGGGCACCATGGGGCGGATCATCACCATCGCGAATCAGAAGGGGGGCGTGGGCAAGACCACCACCGCCGTGAATCTGGCTGCTTCCCTCGCCTCCATGGGCAAGCGCGTCCTGCTGATCGACATGGACCCCCAGGGCAACGCCACAATGGGGGCCGGTCTCGACAAGCACGACCTGGAGCTGACGACCTGCGAGGTGCTCATGGGCGAGACGCAGTTCGACGACGCGGTGCGCAGCGCCCCGGCGGGGGGCTTCGACGTGCTGCCCGCGAACGCGGATCTGACCGTGGCGGAGGTCGGTCTCATGGACGCGGCCCTGCGCGAGAGGCGTCTCAGCCTGGCCATCGAGGATGTCGCCGACCGCTACGACTACCTGCTCGTCGACTGTCCGCCGTCGCTGAACATGCTGACGGTCAACGCCCTGGTGGCCGCGGACGGCGTTCTTATCCCGATTCAGACCGAGTACTATGCCCTGGAGGGGCTCTCCGCGCTGGTGAACACCATCAAGCAGATCAAGGCTGCCAAGAACCCCCGCCTCGAGATCCTGGGCATCCTGCGGACCATGCACGATCCCCGCAACAATCTGGCGAACGACGTGTCCGCCCAGCTGATCAGCTACTTCAAGGAGAGGGTGTACAGCACCATCATCCCCCGCAACGTGCGCGTCGCCGAGGCGCCGAGTCACGGTCAGCCCGTCTTGCTGTATGATGGCGCGTCCCGCGGGGCCCAGGCCTACCTCGCCCTGGCCGGTGAGGTGGTCGCAAAGGAAGAGCCGTCGCCGGCCCCCGCATAGACCGCAGAGCGCCCGATTCATGTCGACCAAGAAGCGTGGACTCGGACGGGGACTGGACGCCCTCCTCGGTGTGGCGCCGTCGCCTGAGCACGGCGAGGCGCCGTCACCCACCGATTCCGAGGGCGCGGCCGTCCAGGTGACTCAGCTGCCGCTGGACGTCATCCAGCGCGGTCGTTACCAGCCCCGGCGCGAGTTCGATCCCGACAGCCTCCAGGAGCTCGCCGACTCCATCTCCGCCCAGGGGGTGGTGCAGCCGATCGTGGTCCGGCCGGTGGAGCCCGGGCGCTACGAGATCATCGCCGGCGAGCGGCGCTGGCGCGCCAGCCAGCTGGCGGGGAAGCACGAGATCCCCGTCGTGGTGCGCGATGTCCCCGATCAGGCGGTCATCGCCATGGCGCTGATCGAGAACATCCAGCGTGACGACCTCAACGCCATCGAGGAGGCCGGTGCGCTGCACCGCCTGCTCAATGAGTTCGAGCTCACCCATCAGGAGGTGGCCCGGGCGGTGGGCAAGTCGCGCACCACGGTCACCAACCTGCTCCGCCTGCTCGAGCTCAACGAGGACGTGAAGGCGATGATCGAGGGAGGGAGCCTGGAGATGGGCCACGCCCGGGCCCTGCTCGGACTCAAGGGCGCGGTCCAGAGCAAGGCCGGCCGTCAGGTGGTGGCCCAGGGTCTTTCGGTGCGTGAGACCGAGCGCCTCGTCCGCCGCCTGCTGGACACGGGCGACGACGCTTCCCGCGGCCGCGAGCCTCCGAAGGCCGATCCCGACATCCGCAGACTCCAGGACAACCTGTCCCAGAAGCTGGGGGCGCGGGTTCACATCCAGCCGGGGGCGAAGGGCCGCGGCAAGCTGGTGATCGCTTACAACAGCCTGGACGAGCTGGACGGTATCCTTGACCATATCCGTTGAGCCCGCGCAGATCAGGGGCGGCCGCCCGCGCCCGGCCGCCGAGGGGGGGCTCGTCCTTATCCGTCCATCGTTTGACCTTATATCCGGCAGAATTTATACTGCCCCGCCGCAGCCACGGCCTGACTCGAGAGCCCTGTTTCGCGGATGGACGGTGCCCGAAAACGCCAGGCCGGACGGATCGTCTTGGGGCAGTTTCTGGTGTCGATCGCGTTGGGGGTGGTGCTGCTGGCGGTCGGACCCGTTTACGCGTACTCCGCTCTGGCAGGCGGGTTGATCGCCGCAACCTCCAACGCGCTGTTCGCCGGGCGGATGTTCTCGGATTACCGCGCGCAGGATCCCGAGAAGCTGCTGTATCGACTGTACGGCGCCGAGCTCCTGAAGCTCCTGGCGGCGGGCTTGGGCTTTGCGGGAATGATCCTGTGGGTCGAGCCGCTCAGTGCCGGCGCCCTGTTCGGGGCGTTTCTGGTCGTCCACGTGGCGCCGGCGGCGCTGTCCGGGCCCGGCTGACGGCGTTCGGCGATTGAGAGAGAGCGATGGCTTCTGAGACCCTGACCTCCGGCGATTACATCAAGCACCACCTCCAGAACCTCACCTTCGGCAAACTGCCCGACGGCTCCTGGGGCTTCGCCCAGAACGGTGACGAGGCCAGCCAGATGGGCTTCTGGGCGCTGCACGTGGATACCCTCGGCTGGTCCATCGTGCTGGGGCTGGTCTTCCTCTACATCTTCCACCGTGTGGCGCGACAGGCGACCTCGGGCACGCCGGGCGGCCTCCAGAACTTCGTCGAGTGGATCGTCGAGTTCATCGACACCAGCGTGCGCGGCTCCTTCTCGGGGAGGAACGACCTGGTGGCCCCCCTGGCGCTGACCATCTTCGTCTGGGTCTTCCTGATGAACTTCATGGACCTGATCGCCGTAGACTGGCTTCCCGGGCTCGCGCAGCTCTTCGGCGAGCACGTCCTCGGCGTGGATCCGCACCACGTCTACTTCAAGGTGGTGCCCAGCACAGACCCCAATGTCACCTTCGGCATGGCGCTGTCCGTCTTCTGGCTGATGCTCTACTACAGCGTCAAGATCAAGGGTCCAGGCGGATTTCTGGGCGAGCTCGCGTTCCAGCCCTTCGGCAAGCTGGGGGCGCCGGTCAACCTGATTCTCGAGGGCGTGGCCCTGATCTCCAAGCCCGTCTCCCTCGCCCTGCGACTGTTCGGCAACATGTACGCCGGGGAGACCATATTCATCCTGATCGCGCTGATGTACAGCGCCGGCTGGGCCATGGGCATCTTCGGCGGATTCCTGCAGCTCGGCTGGGCGATCTTCCATATCCTGATCATCACGCTCCAGGCCTTCATCTTCATGGTGCTGACGATCGTCTACCTGGACATGGCGCACCAGCAGCACCACTGACGCGCGGAATTTCCGGCTTCGATTCATATCCACATTCGGGAGAGAACCATGGAACTTGCACAAGCAATGCTGTTCATCGCCGGCGGCCTGATGCTGGGCCTCGGCGCCCTCGGGGCTGCCGTGGGCATCGGCATCCTCGGCGGGCGCTTCCTGGAGGGCGCCGCGCGCCAGCCCGAGCTGATCCCCATGCTCCGCACCCAGTTCTTCATCGTGATGGGCCTGGTGGACGCCGTGCCGATGATCGCCGTGGGTATTGCTCTGTACGTGCTCTTCGCCGTCGGCGGCTGACGGCGCCGGATCCGAGGATTCGTCACCGTTTGAGCCCCAAGCACGAGGTGCAGGCATGAACATCAACGCTACCCTGATCGGCCAGTCCATCACCTTCTTCGTGTTCGTCTGGTTCGTGATGAAGTTCGTGTGGCCCCCGATCATGCGCGCGCTCGATGCCCGCAAGGCGAAGATTGCCGAGGGCCTGGCCGCCGCCGAGCGGGGCAGGCACGAGCAGCAGCTCGCTCAGGAACGGGCCACCGAGCTGCTCCACGACGCCAAACAGAAGGCGGCCGAGATCGTCAATCAGGCCCAGAAGCGCGCGGGCGACATCGTCGAAGAGGCGAAGGACGAGGCGCGTGGCGAGGGAGAGCGCATCCTGATCTCCGCCCGCTCGGAGATCGACCAGGAGGCGAATCGGGTCCGCGAGGGCCTGCGCGAGCAGGTCGCCAAGCTCGCGGTGATGGGCGCGGAGAAGATCCTGCAGCGCGAGGTCAACGCCGCGGCGCACAAAGAAGTGCTCGACTCCCTCGCGAAACAGCTCTAAGGCAGCGCCATGGCCGGAGAAAAGACCACCATCGCCCGCCCCTACGCCGAGGCCGTGTTCGCCCGGGCCCGCGAGACCGACAAGCTCGACCTGTGGTCGGAGATGCTCGCATTCCTCGATGCCGTGGTCCGTGATCCCGGGATGGCCGGCATCATCGACAATCCCAGGGTCGGTCGCGACCGGCTCGCCGATCTTCTGCTGGACATCGCCGGCGGCCGGCTGAGCGACGAAGGCGAGAACCTGGTGCGGGTGCTGGTCGCAAACCGTCGCGTACAGGTCCTCCCGGAGATTGCCCTTCTTTTCGAGGACCTCAAGAACGCGGCCGAGGGCGCGCTGGACGTGCACATCGTCTCCGCCTACGCGGTCAACGCCGCTCAGAAGAGCCAGCTCGCCGACGCACTGCGATCGCGGCTGGGCAAGGAGGTCCGCATCACCACCGAGAAGGATCCGTCGCTGATCGGCGGTGCGGTCATCCGCGCGGGCGACCTGGTGATCGACGGCTCGGTGAAGGGGCGGATCCGCCAGCTGGCTACCGAATTGGGAATCTAAACGAGAGTCCATCATGCAACTGAATCCATCCGAGATCAGCGAGCTGATCAAGAGCAAGATCGAGAAGTTCGAGCTCACTACCGAGGCACGCACCGAGGGCACAGTGGTTGCCCTGACCGACGGCATCGTCCGGATTCACGGTCTCTCCGACGTCATGTCCTACGAGATGATCGAGTTCCCCGGCAACACCTTCGGACTCGCGCTGAACCTGGAGCGCGACTCCGTGGGCGCGGTCATCCTCGGGGAGTACAGGCACCTCTCGGAGGGCGCCTGGGCCAAGTGCACCGGGCGCGTGCTGGAGGTGCCGGTGGGCGAAGCGATGCTCGGCCGGGTGGTGGATGCGCTGGGCCAGCCCATAGACGGCAAGGGCCCCATCGAGGCCAAGGAGACCTCTCCCATCGAGAAGGTGGCCCCCGGGGTCATCACCCGCAAGTCCGTGGACCAGCCGGTGCAGACGGGGCTCAAGGCCATCGACTCCATGGTGCCCGTAGGCCGGGGCCAGCGTGAGCTGATCATCGGCGACCGCCAGACGGGCAAGAGTGCGGTGGCCATCGACGCGATCATCAATCAGAAGGGCACCGGCATAAAGTGCATCTACGTGGCCGTCGGGCAGAAGAGCTCGACCGTCGCCCAGGTGTTGCGCAAGCTCGAAGAGCACGGCGCCATGGAGCACACGGTGATCGTCGCCGCCTCCGCGTCGGACTCCGCGGCCATGCAGTTCATCGCCCCCTACGCCGGCTGCACCATGGGCGAGTACTTCCGTGACCGCGGCGAAGACGCCCTCATCGTCTACGACGACCTGACCAAGCAGGCCTGGGCCTACCGCCAGGTCTCCCTGCTCCTGCGCCGCCCTCCCGGCCGCGAGGCCTACCCGGGCGACGTGTTCTACCTGCACTCGCGCCTGCTCGAGCGCTCGGCCCGTGTCAACGCGGACTTCGTGGAGAAGGCGACAGGGGGCAAGGTGAAGGGGCGGACCGGGTCCCTCACCGCCCTGCCCATCATCGAGACCCAGGCGGGCGACGTGTCCGCGTTCGTCCCGACCAACGTGATCTCCATCACCGACGGTCAGATCTTCCTCGAGTCCGATCTGTTCAACGCCAACATCCGCCCGGCCATCAATGCCGGCCTCTCGGTGTCCCGTGTGGGCGGGGCCGCCCAGACCAAGGTCATCAAGAAGCTCGGCGGCGGTATCCGTCTGGCGCTGGCGCAGTACCGCGAGCTCGCCGCTTTCTCCCAGTTCGCGTCGGACCTGGACGAGGCCACCCGCCGGCAGCTCGAGCGCGGCCAGCGCGTGACCGAGCTCATGAAGCAGCCCCAGTACTCGCCCATGAGCGTGGGCGAGATGGCCGTGTCCCTGTTCGCCGTCAACGAGGGCTACCTGGACGATGTCGAGGTCAAGAAGGTGGTGGACTTCGAGCAGGCGCTGCAGTCCCACGTACGCGCAGAGCACGCCGACCTGATTGCCCGGATCTCGGAGCACGGGGACTACGACGAGGAGATTGCCGAGGCGCTGCACGCGGCGATCAAGGACTTCAAGGACAACCATACCTGGTAACGGCCGGAAGGCAGGGCTCCCCCCGGGGGCCTACCGCCCCATACCGAGCGAAGCGAGCGAGCAATGGCAGGCGCAAAAGAGATCCGCACCAAGATCGCATCCATCAAGAACACGCAGAAGATCACGCGTGCGATGGAGATGGTCGCCGCCTCCAAGATGCGCAAGGCGCAGGACCGGATGCAGGCCTCCAGACCCTATGCCGAGAAGATGGAGTCGGTCGTATCGCATCTGGCACACGCGCGCCCGGAATACCGGCACAGCTACATGCGCGACCGTGAGGTCAAGCGTGTCGGCTACATCATCGTGTCCTCGGACCGGGGGCTGTGCGGCGGACTGAACAACAACCTGTTCCGCGTGCTCGTGAAGCACGTGCGCGAGCAGCAGGCGCAGGGTCGGGACGTGGAGTTCTGCACCATCGGCAACAAGGCGGTCGGCTTCTTCAGGCGAGTAGGTGGGCGGATTCGCGCCCAGGCGACCCACCTGGGCGACACGCCCCATCTTCAGGACCTGATCGGCAACGTGAAGGTCATGCTCGACGCCTTCGAACAGGCTGAGCTCGACCGCATCTACCTGGCGAACAATCTGTTCGTCAACACCATGACCCAGAAGCCGACGATCAATCAGCTGGTGCCCATCCAGGCGGAGCCCCAGCAGGAGCTCGCCCACCACTGGGACTACATCTATGAGCCGGACTCCAAAGAGGTGCTGGACAATCTGCTCAGCCGATATATCGAGTCCCTGGTCTACCAGGGGGTGGTCGAGAACGGCGCCTGCGAGCAGTCGGCCCGCATGGTGGCCATGAAGTCCGCCTCCGACAACGCGGGCAGCCTGATCGACGAGCTGCAGCTGGTCTACAACAAGGCCCGCCAGGCCGCCATCACCCAGGAGATCTCCGAGATCGTCGCCGGCGCCGAGGCCATCGGATGACGAATCCCCTCCGGCGGCGTCGAGCGCGGAGACCGGGCGCCGGGCCGCAGGACACAGAACATTGAAGCTTGAGAGGATCCGCAAATGAGTTCGGGTAAAGTGGTGTCAATCATCGGGGCCGTCGTGGACGTGCAGTTCCCCAAAGAGGGCATGCCGAAGGTCTACGATGCGCTGAAGATCGATGCGACCGGCCTCACCCTGGAGGTCCAGCAGCAGCTGGGCGACGGCGTGGTGCGCACCATCGCCATGGGCTCAACCGACGGACTCCGGCGGGGAGTGGACGTCGCCACCACGGGCGCACCCATCCAGGTGCCGGTGGGCAAGGCGACTCTCGGGCGCATCATGGACGTGCTGGGCGAGCCCGTCGACGAGAAGGGGCCCGTGGGCGCCGAGGAGCAGTGGTCGATCCACCGCGAGCCCCCGAAGTTCGAAGACCAGGCCGCCACCACGGAGATCCTGGAGACCGGGATCAAGGTCATCGATCTCATCATGCCCATCTCCAAAGGCGGCAAGGTCGGCCTTTTCGGGGGCGCGGGCGTGGGCAAGACGGTGACGCTGATGGAGCTGATCCGAAACATCGCCGTCGAGCACTCGGGCTACTCGGTGTTCGCCGGTGTGGGAGAGCGCACCCGCGAGGGCAACGACTTCTACCACGAGATGCAGGAAGGGGGCGTGCTCGACAAGGTGGCGCTGGTCTACGGCCAGATGAACGAGCCGCCGGGCAACCGCCTGCGCGTGGCGCTGACCGGGCTGACCATGGCCGAGTTCTTTCGCGAGGACGGCCGCGACGTGCTCATGTTCATCGACAACATCTACCGCTACACGCTGGCGGGCACCGAGGTCTCGGCCCTGCTCGGGCGCATGCCCTCCGCGGTGGGCTACCAGCCCACCCTCGCCGAGGAGATGGGTCTGCTACAGGAGCGCATTACCTCCACCAGAACGGGATCCATCACCTCCTTCCAGGCGGTCTACGTGCCGGCCGACGACCTCACCGACCCCTCTCCGGCGACCACCTTCGCCCACCTGGACGCGACCCTGGTGCTCTCGCGCCAGATTGCGGAGCTCGGCATCTACCCGGCCGTGGACCCCCTGGACTCCACCTCGCGTATACTGGATCCGAATGTCGTCGGCAACGAGCACTACGAGGTGGCCCGCTCGGTGCAGGGCACCCTGCAGCGCTACAAGGAGCTCAAGGACATCATCGCGATCCTTGGCATGGACGAGCTCTCCGAGGAGGACAAGCTGACCGTGGCGCGCGCGCGGAAGATCCAGCGCTTCCTGTCACAGCCCTTCTTCGTGGCGGAGGTGTTCACGGGCTCGCCCGGCAAGTACGTCTCCCTCAAGGACACGATCGCCGGGTTCAAGGCCATCGTGAACGGCGAGTACGATCATCTGCCGGAGCAGGCCTTCTACATGGTCGGCGGCCTCGACGAGGCGGTGGCCAAGGCCGAGAGCGCCTGATCGGCTGGAGGCGGCGAAAATGGCCATGACCGTACATGTGGACATCGTGAGCGCCGAGGGACAGATCCACTCGGGTCTCGCCGAGATGGTGTTCGCCCCGGCCGAAATGGGCGAGGTGGGCATAGCCCCGCGACACACCCCCTTGATCACCCGGCTGAAGCCGGGCGACGTGCGGGTGCAGAACGGCACCGAGTTCGAGCACTTCTATGTCTCCGGAGGTATCCTGGAGGTCCAGCCCCACGTGGTCACCGTTCTCGCGGACACGGCGACCCGCGCGCGCGATCTCGACGAGGCCCAGGCGTTGGAGGCCAAGCAGCGCGCCGAGGAGGCCCTTGCCGGCAAGACCGCCGACTTCGAGTATGCCAAGGCCCAGGCCGAGCTCGCCGAGGCGGTGGCTCAGCTGCGGACCATCCAGAAGCTGCGCAAGAAGCGCGGGTCCTGAGCTGGTAGAATGAAGCGGCCCCTCCGCAGGGAGGGGCCGCTTTTTTTGGCTATGCGGAAGCTTTCATGTCCGGCGACAAGATCACGAACGGCAAGCTCGTCTCCCTGACCTACTCGATCGTCGACGAGGCCGGCAACGTCGTGGAGCAGAACGACATCCCCGTGAGCTACATCCACGGCGGAGAGGTCGAGCTCATCGGCGGAATGGACAAGGCGGTCGAGGGCAAGCAGGCGGGCGACAGCATGCAGGTCCTGGTGTCCCCCGAGCAGGGGTTCGGCGCCCGCGATCCTTCCCTCAGCTACACCGACGACCTCGCCAACGTCCCCCCGGAGTTCCGTCACCTGGGCGCCGAGGTGCCCATGCAGGACGAATCGGGCGAGGTCAAGAGGTTCTACGTCACGCGCATCGAGGACGGGCGGCTCACCGTCGACGGCAACCACCCCCTGGCGGGTAAGACCCTCACGGTGAACGTGAAGATCCGGGAAGTGCGCGACGCCACCAAGGAGGACGCCATGGCGCTCTCCGGTGGTCCGCAGAGCATCAACTGATCCGGGGGGCGCGGCATTGGAGAAGCCGGGCACCGGTACGAGCGCGGAGACTCGAGCCGGGATGGAGGCGGAGCAGCCGGGTCTGGGCATAGTCGTCCTGGCCGCCGGCCAGGGGACGCGCATGTGCTCGACCCTGCCCAAGGTCCTCCACCCCCTCGCCGGCAGGCCGCTCCTGACGCACGTGCTCGAGACGGCCCGCGCCCTGCGGCCCCAGCGCCTGGTGGTCGTGTACGGCTACGGGGGCGAGCGCGTCCCTCAGGCCGTACCAGAGCCCGACGTTCACTGGGTACTGCAGGCCGAGCAGCTGGGCACCGGTCACGCGGTGGCCCAGGCCCTGGCCGCCCTGGAGGGCCTGGACCGCGTCCTCGTGCTCTATGGCGACGTGCCCCTGGTTACCGGCGACACGCTCGACACCCTGGTGCGCGCCGCCGACCATGCGCATCTCGCCCTGCTCACGGTCCGGCGCGACGATCCCGCGGGCTACGGCCGGATCGTGCGCGACGCCGGCGGGCGCGTGGCACGGATCGTCGAGGAGCGGGACGCGAGCGCCGGGGAGCGCGAGATCCGCGAGATCAATACCGGGATGATGGTGGTCGACAAGGGCCGCCTTGCGGGCTGGCTGCAGAGGATTGGCAGCGGCAATGCCCAGGGCGAGTACTATCTCACGGACCTGGTCGCCCTGGCCGTGGAGGATGGCGTCGAGGTCAGGACCGTCCATCCCATGGACGCCGCAGAGGTAGAGGGTGTCAACGACCGGAGCCAGCTCGCGCGGCTGGAGCGCGCCTACCAGGCGGCCCGGGCCGAGGAGCTGATGCGCCAGGGCGTAGCCCTGCTCGATCCCGCCAGGTTCGATCTGCGCGGACGTCTCAGCGCGGGTCAGGACGTCACCATCGACGTCAACGTGGTTCTCGAGGGCGACGTCGACCTGGCTGACGGCGTCTTCGTGGGCGCCAACACGGTGATCCGCAACAGCCGGATAGGACCGGGCGTACGCGTCCTGGAGAACTGCGTGATCGAGGACTGCGTCATCGGCGCGGACTGTCGGATCGGTCCCTTCGCCCGGCTCAGGCCGGAGACCAGTCTCGCCGAGGGCGCGCACGTCGGCAACTTCGTGGAGATCAAGAAGTCCTCGGTCGGGCGCGGCACCAAGATCAATCACCTGAGCTACGTGGGCGACGCGGTCGTCGGCGCATCCACCAACATCGGCGCCGGGACCATCACCTGCAACTACGACGGCGCGAACAAGCACCAGACCGTGATCGGGGAGAACGCGTTCATCGGCTCCGACACCCAGCTGGTGGCGCCGGTGCGCGTCGGCGCGGGCGCGACCATCGGGGCGGGCTCCACCATCACCCGGGACGCCCCTCCCGGGAAGCTCACCCTGAGTCGCAGCCGGCAGACGACCCTGGATGGCTGGACAAGGCCCAGGAAGGGCGCGAAGACCCGATAGGAGGGGAGCAGCCATGTGCGGTATCGTCGGCGGAGTGGCCGAGCGCGACATCACCCCCATTCTGCTCGAGGGGCTCAAACGGCTCGAGTACCGGGGCTACGACTCCGCAGGCATCGCGGTCCTCGACGACGATGCCCGCATCTGCCGGGTGCGCACCCTGGGGAAGGTGAAGCAGCTGGAGGCCGCCGTGCAGGACAGCTGTCTGCATGGAACCGTCGGGATCGCCCACACCCGCTGGGCCACCCACGGAGAGCCTTCGGAGGCCAATGCCCACCCGCACGTGTGCCGCGACCAGGTCGCGCTGGTCCACAACGGGATCATCGAGAACCACCAGGACCTGCGCCGCGCCCAGCGCGCGGCCGGCCACCAGTTCACCTCCGAGACCGACACCGAGGTCATCGTTCACGCCGTCTACGACCGCCTCCAGGCCGGCGACGGTCTGCTGGACGCGGTCGCCGCCAGCGCACGCCAGCTCGAGGGCGCCTACGCCCTGGGGGTGATCCGCGTGGACGACGGCGGGCGTCTGGTGGCCACCCGCCAGGGCAGCCCGCTGGTGATCGGACTGGGCATCGGGGAGAACTTCATCGCCTCCGACGTCTTCGCGCTGCTCCCGGTGACCCAGCGATTCATCTTTCTCGAGGAGGGGGACATCGCGGAGCTCACCCGGGACCGGGTGAGGGTCTTCGACCTGTCCGGCCGGCCGGTCGAGCGCCCGGTCAAGGAATCGGGGCTCACCGCCGAGTCGGCGGAGCGCGGCGGCTTCCGTCACTTCATGCTCAAGGAGATCCACGAGCAGCCGCGCGCGATCGCCGACACCCTCGAGGGGCGCATCGGCGCGGACCGGGTCCTTCCCGCGGCCTTCGGACCCGACGCGGAGGCGATCCTCGGGGGTATCCGGGCGGTCCAGATCGTCGCCTGCGGCACCAGCTACCATGCGGCGATGGTCGCCCGTTACTGGATGGAGGGCCTGGCGGGCATCCCCTGCAACGTGGAGGTCGCCAGCGAGTTCCGCTATCGCCGCCAGCTGGTCCCGGATGACGCGCTGTTCGTCACTATCTCCCAGTCCGGGGAGACCGCCGACACCCTCGCGGCACTGCGGCGAGCGAAGGAGCTGGGGTACCGGGCGACCCTGGGAATCTGCAACGTCCCCGAGAGCTCCCTGGTGCGGGAGTCGGACCTGATCCTGCTGACCCACGCGGGACCGGAGATCGGGGTGGCGTCCACCAAGGCCTTCACGACCCAGCTGGTGTCCCTGCTGCTGCTCGTGGGGGCCCTCGGGCGTTGCCGCGGCATGTCCGCGGAGGTCGAGGCGCGCATCGTCGCCGCCCTGCGGGCCCTGCCGGGGGAGTGCGAGCAGATGCTGGAGCTCGACGGCGCCATCCGGGCTCTCGCCGAGCGCTTTGGCGACAAGCGCCATGCCCTCTTTCTGGGGAGGGGCGAGCACTATCCCATCGCGATGGAAGGGGCGTTGAAGCTCAAGGAGATCTCCTACATCCATGCGGAGGCCTACCCCGCGGGGGAGCTCAAGCATGGCCCCCTCGCCCTGGTCGACGCGGAGATGCCGGTCATCGCGGTGGCGCCCAACAACCTGCTGGTGGAGAAGCTGAAGTCCAACCTGGAGGAGGTGCGCGCCCGGGGCGGCGAGCTTATCGTGTTCGCGGCCGACTCCGTGGCGCTGGAGCCGGACCCCCGCGTCACGGTTCTGCGCTTTCCCGTGGGGGATGCGATCGCCGATCCGGTGAGCTTCACCATCCCGCTGCAGCTGCTCGCCTACCACGTGGCGGTGCTCAAGGGCACCGACGTGGATCAGCCCAGAAACCTGGCCAAGTCGGTGACGGTGGAGTGAGCCCTCCGCGCCCGGGCAGCCACTCCGACCGGTAGCGAGCTTTGGACGTCTCCCACATCCTCGAAGGCCTGAACGAGCCCCAGCGCGAGGCCGTGACCGCGGACCCCGGCGCCACGCTCGTGCTCGCCGGTGCCGGGTCCGGCAAGACGCGGGTCCTGGTGCATCGCATCGCCTGGCTGGTCCAGGTCGACGGGGCCTCTCCCTGGTCCATCCTCGCCGTCACCTTCACCAACAAGGCCGCGCGGGAGATGCGCCACCGCATCGAGCACCTGCTGGGCGTGCCTGTGGCCGGTATGTGGGTGGGTACCTTCCACGGGCTGGCCCACCGCCTGCTGCGTGCCCACTGGGAGGACGCCGGGCTGCCCCGGGGGTTCCAGATCATGGACGCGGACGACCAGCTGCGCTCGGTCAAGCGCCTGCTCAAGCAGCTCGAGCTGGACGAGTCCCGCTGGCCCGCGCGCCAGGCGCAGTGGTTCATCAACGCGCAGAAGGACGAGGGGCTGCGCAGCCGCCATCTGGACGACGGGGGCGACCCCTTTCGCCAGCAGATGATCCGCATCTACGGCGCCTACGAAGCAGCCTGCGAGCGCGCGGGCGCGGTGGATTTCGCCGAGCTGCTTCTCCGCGCCCATGAGCTGTGGCGGGACCGCCCGGACATCCTGGGCCACTACCGCGAGCGTTTCGCCCACATCCTGGTCGACGAGTTTCAGGACACCAACGCCATTCAGTACGCCTGGCTGCGCCTGCTGGCCGGCGACCGGGACAATCTCTTCGTCGTGGGCGACGACGACCAGTCCATCTACGGCTGGCGGGGCGCCCGGGTGGAGAACATCCAGGATTTCCGCACGCATTTCCCCGGGGCCCGTCTGGTCCGACTGGAGCAGAACTACCGCTCGACCGGAAACATCCTCACTGCCGCCAACGCGGTGATAGCCCACAACCCCTCGCGGCTGGGAAAGGCCCTCTGGACCGACGGCGGCGACGGCGAGCCCGTGCGGCTCTATGCGGCGTTCAACGAGGTAGACGAGGCGCGGTTCGTGGTGGAGCGGATACGGGGTTCGGTGGAGCGGGGGCGGCGGCGCAGCGACTGCGCCATTCTCTACCGGACGACCGCCCAGTCCCGTCAGCTCGAGGAGGCGCTGCTGCAGGCGGGCGTGCCCTATCGCGTCTACGGCGGGCTGCGCTTCTTCGAGCGCGCGGAGATCAGGGACGCCCTGGCCTATCTGCGCCTGGTCGCAAGCCGCGGCGACGACCCCTCCTTCGAGCGCGCGGTCAACCAGCCTCCCCGGGGTATCGGCCCGCGCACCCTTGATGCCGTCCGTGCCCATGCCCGGGACTTCGGCTGTCCGCTCTGGCAGGCGAGCTTGGACCTGCTCGCCGGAGGGGCCATGCCCGCCCGCGCGGGCAACGCCCTGCGGGGGTTCGTCGACCTGGTCGAGGAGGTCGCCGCCGACACCGCCGGCATGGGGCTCGCCGACCTGGCGGCCCAGGTGATCGAGCGCAGCGGGCTGCCTGGGCACTTCCGCAAGAGCCGTGACGGCAGGGGCGAGGACCGGATCGAGAACCTCGAGGAGCTGGTCAACGCCGCGCGCCAGTTCGATCCCGACGGTGCAGAGGAAGGTCTGACCGACCTCGAGGCGTTCCTCGCCCACGCCGCCCTCGAGGCCGGAGAGGCTCAGGCCGATGAATGGGAGGACTGCGTGCAGCTCATGACCCTGCACTCCGCCAAGGGCCTGGAATTCCCCCTCGTTCTCGTCGTGGGCCTCGAGGAGGGCCTCTTTCCCCACTCGATGTCCGCGGAGGACCCGGATCGCCTCGAGGAGGAGCGCCGGCTCTGCTACGTGGGGATGACCCGCGCCATGGAGCAGCTCTACCTCACCTACGCCGAGAGCCGGCGTCTGCATGGGAGCGAGACCTATCCCCTGCCCTCCCGGTTCCTGCGGGAGATCCCCCTCGGCGTCGTGGAAGAGGTCCGGTCCAGGCCCTCCATCTCCCGGCCCTACGGCGGCACGCAGCGCGCCGCGGCGGCGCATGACGCCGGATTCTCGCTCGGACAGCGCGTCGCTCACCCCAAGTTCGGCGAGGGGGTGGTGCTGAGCGCAGAGGGTCAGGGCGCCGGCGCCCGGGTTCAGGTCAATTTCGAGGCGGCAGGCCCCAAGTGGCTGGTCCTGGCCTATGCCAACCTCGAGGCGGTCTGAGGGCTGAGCCGGCCCGGCGGGGCGCTGCAAACCCCGCGATTGCTCCGCCCACGGGGCCGGGCGGCTCGGCTTATGCCCCGGCTCCCGCGGCGTTAACATGGGCTTTGGCGTCGGCCGGGGAGCCCGCCCGGGTCCGCAGTCCTCGCCAGCGCACCAGGCCGACCTGGCAGGATCCCGATCAACACCACAGCAGCGGAGGACTCCATGCAGCGACGCGACTTCATCCGGACCCTGGGCGCGGGCTCCATGGCCCTGGGCGCCGGGCTCGCGGCCTCGCCCGCCGGTGCGGCCAAGGCCGAGTTCAAGTGGAAGATGGTCACCACCTGGCCGAAGAACTTCCCGGGCCTGGGCACCGCGGCCAACAAGCTGGCCGCCCTCATCGGGGAGATGAGCGGGGGACGCATCCGGGTCAAGGTCTATGGCGCCAAGGAGCTGGTGCCCGCCTTCGAGGTTTTCGACGCGGTCTCGCGCGGCACCGCCGAGATGGGGCACGGGTCCGCCTACTACTGGAAGGGGAAGAGCGAGGCCGCCCAGTTCTTCTCCACCGTCCCCTTCGGTCTGACCGCCCAGGAGATGAACGGCTGGATGTACTACGGCGGGGGGCTCGAGCTGTGGCGGGAGCTGTACGCCGATTTCGGTCTGATCCCGGAGCCGGCGGGAAACACCGGCGTGCAGATGGGAGGCTGGTTCAACAAGGAGATCAACAGCCTCGAGGATCTCGAGGGGCTGAAGATGCGCATCCCCGGCCTGGGGGGCGAGGTGCTGAAGCGGCTCGGCGGCACGCCGGTGAACCTGCCCGGCGGGGAGCTGTTCATCGCCCTGCAGACCGGCAACATCGACGCCACCGAGTGGGTGGGTCCCTACAACGACCTCGCCTTCGGGCTCTACAAGGCCGCCAAGTACTACTACTATCCCGGCTTCCACGAGCCGGGGACCATTCTCGAGGCCATGATCAACAGGCAGGCCTTCGAGGAGTTGCCGGCCGATCTGCAAGCGATAGTGCGCAACGCCTGTCGGGTGGTGAACCAGGACCTGCTCGCCGAGTACACGGCCCGCAATCCCGCGGCCCTGCAGACCCTGCTGGAAGAGCACGGAGTCGACATGCGCCCCTACCCGGACGACGTGCTGGCCCAGCTGCGCCGGATCTCCCGTGAGGTGGTGGCCGAGCTGGCGGACAAGGACGCGTTCTCGCGGCGGGTCTACGCCTCCTACTCGCAGTTCTACGAGCAGTCGCTCAAGTGGACGCGCATCTCGGAGCTCGCCTACCTCAAGGCACGCGAGGGCGCCTGAGCGGTGCGGCTCTCCCCGTCGGAGGTGCCGCTGGCGTTGTACGTGCACGTGCCCTGGTGCGTGCGCAAGTGCCCCTACTGCGACTTCAACTCCCATCCGGCGCGGGGCCCCGTCGACGGCGAGGCGTACGCGCACGCCCTGCTCGCGGATCTGGACCTGGACCTCCCCCTCGCCGGCGGGCGGCCGCTTCTGAGCATCTTTATCGGGGGAGGCACGCCCAGCCTGCTTTCGCCCGCGACCGTGCGGCGGCTCCTCGACGGCATCCGCAGCCGCCTGCCGCTCGCCGCCGGGGCCGAGGTGACGCTCGAGGCGAATCCCGGATCGTCGGACGCATCGCGCTTCTCCGGCTACCGGGACGCCGGGGTGACCCGGCTGTCCATCGGCGCGCAGAGCTTCGATCCGGCGGCGCTGAGGGCTCTGGGGCGCGTCCACGGGCCCGAAGAGATCCACCGCGCCGTCGATGCCGCCCGCCGGGCCGGATTCGAGAGTCTCAATCTGGACCTGATGTTCGGCCTGCCGGGACAGACTCCGGCACGCGGTCTCGCGGACGTGGGCGCGGCCATCGCGCTCGAGCCCGATCACATCTCCTATTACCAGCTCACCATCGAGCCCAATACCGCCTTTGCACGCCTCCCGCCAGCTCTTCCCGACGAGGATGCGGCCTCCGTCGTCCAGGAGCAGGGCCAGGCCCTGATGGAGGGGGCGGGCTATGCACGGTACGAGGTCTCGGCCTTCGCCCGGCCGGGGCATCGCAGCCGCCACAACCTCAACTACTGGGAGTTCGGCGACTATCTCGGCATAGGCGCCGGCGCCCACGGCAAGCTGACCCTCCCGGGAGGCGAGGTGGAGCGGCGCTGGCGCCTGCGCGATCCCCGGCGCTACCTGGGCGCCGCCGGCACCACCGGGGCGCTCGCGGGGGCGCGCCGGCTGGATGATGCCGACCTGGTGGCGGAATTCGCCCTCAATGCGCTGCGTCTCGAAGCGGGATTCCCGCGGGGACTGTTCGAGGCCCGCACCGGCCTGGGGCTCGAGCGCCTCGCCTCACCGATCCAGGCGGCCGAGGCCCGCGGGCTGATCGAGGCCTCGGGCGAGAGTCTGCGGCCGACGGCGTTGGGGTGTCGCTTTCTGAACGACCTGATCGGCCATTTCCTCTCCCCGCCCGACGCACGGTGCGGATAACCCCCCGGCGCCAGGCTCGCGCGCGACGGTGAGCTAAAGTGACAGTAGAGGCGACCTATGCCCCGATCGCCTGCCTGATCCACTCGCGGTACGAGCCCGCGGCCAAGCGCGGGGTGCGCTTGTCGGTTGACGGGAGGCTGGAAAACGGTAGGCTGATCAGGGACCTGGACTGCCGGGCCCTGGACAAGGAGACTCGCGCGGACGGCGGGTGTCGGGTCACGGCGATCGCCGGCGGGAGGCGGCTGGCACTGCGTCTCGAGCGCTGAGTCCGCGGCAACGTGACCGGCTCGATAGCCTGGCCAAGGCGGAGCTGGGATGCTGGCAGCCCCAGGTCCGGACCGGCCTCGTCGACCAGGGGGCATGTGAGGGCGCATGAGACAGAGCGGCAACTTTCAAGAGGACTTCAGCGCCTGGGCGGCGCTGGCGCGGCACGACCCCCATGCGTTCGAGGCGCTGCGGCAGGCGAAGGTGCAGGACCTCATCGACCGGGCGCCGGCGCGCCGCCGTCGGCGCCTGGAGGCCCTGCAGTGGCGGATCGATCAGGAGCGGAACCGCGCCGCGACCCCCCTGGACGCCTGCCGTCGGCTGTCCGGCATGATGTGGGACAGCGTCCTGGGCAGGGGCGGCCTCCTGGAGAGCCTGCGCACCCCGATACACGAGGAGGAGGGGAGCGGCGCATCCTCCCCCGCGGCCCCCGGCTCCAACGTACTGCGGTTCAGGCCCCGCGCCTGAGTCGGCGTTGCACAAGCCCACGGATTTGCTTAACATGGGCAGTTTCCAGGCGGCGCACCGGCCGCCCGGCCCGGATCATGCGAGGCGACGATGAAAGCGGACATCCATCCCGACTATCAGGTGGTCAAGGTCAACTGCAGCTGCGGCAACGAGTTCACCACCCGTTCGACACTCGCCCACGACCTGCAGATCGAAGTCTGCTCCGCCTGCCATCCCTTCTACACCGGCCGGCAGAAGATCGTCGATACGGCGGGCCGCGTGGACAAGTTCCGCAAGAAGTACGCGCGCTGATGCGGCTGGACGGCCGCTCCTCTCCTCGGCGAAAGGCACCCCGCGCGGTGCCTTTCCGCGTTTTGGGGCGCTTTCCGGGGGCGTAGAGGCAGGGGTGACGGAATGCCCGTCGCCCCGCCCGCCGGGAAGACCCGACCTTCCGACAAGAGCCCGATATGAGTGATGCGGCAGACAGCCAGCAGGAAGAT
>JASFUT010000014.1:0-23271 GCA_050050175.1 Chromatiales bacterium | reverse complement strand
GTCTTCGAGCTGCCGGCTGCCTCCGACACTGGACCCTCGCAGCGCACTCCCGAGGCTGAGGACCAAAGACGTCGCCTGCTCTCGAGCCCCGGAGATCATGCCCGCGCCGAGGTCATACGCCGGCTCCTCACCAAGGAGGAGGACGAAGGAGGCGCTTTCAGGTCTGCATGCTAACCAGGCCGCATGGCTCGGTTTGGCGACCGAGGCGGCTCGCGCCCTGGAATCCCGCCGGGCGCGAGATGACCACGAGCGCACCCGTGTCGCCGAGGCGCTGGCGGGGGTGCAGGCGAGGACCCGTCAGCTCGTGCACGACGCCAGGACCCCGCTCTCGGTGCTACGCAATTATCTTGGCGTGCTGCGCACCAAGCCATCGGCATCGGCCGCTGAGGACCTGAGGCTGTCGGAGGAGGAGGTAGAGCGCGTGGAGCAGCTCTTACAGAAAATCGCTTCATCGGCGTCCCAGGCTAACCCACCAGGCGTTATTGATCTAAACTCACTTCTGAAAGAGATTATACAACTCTCTGTTGACAGCGGATTTACTCCGAAAGGTACGGAGACGCATCTGGGACTGGACAAGGCGTTGCCACTGTTACAGACGGAACGTAACGCGGCCAAGCAGATCGTCCTCAACCTGCTGAGAAACGCAATCGAAGCTATGGGGGACAGGGGCCAGGTCTGTGTCTCTACGCGTGACCGCATATATCTCGATGACCGCGACTATGTGGAGATCCAGATCTCTGATTCAGGTCCCGGGATCCCGGAGCCGGTCCTCATGAAGCTTTTCCAGCCAGTGAAGTCGACCAGGGGGCCTGGGCACAGCGGGCTCGGACTCTCCATTGTGCGCAGGCTCGTCCAAGAGCTGGGCGGACGAGTTGGCTGCAGCCGTGGCGACTCGGCAGGCACGGTGTTTCGGATTCTTCTCCCGCGGAAGCTGGGCTAGGCGATGGCGAGTGATCCGGACCCGGCAGAGCGGCGCGCCCCAGCAAGGGAGGCCGTGCGGATTCTGGCCGTGGACGACGATCCGCGCGCCTTGGAGAGCGTACGACAGCTACTGTCCGCCTACGGCTATCACGTGGAGATGGCCGCCAGCGGCAGAGCCGCCTTGCAGCGGATGCGAAAGGCGGCCTTCGAGATCCTGCTATTGGATCTTCATCTCGACGACATGAGCGGTCACGAGGTCCTGGACCGGCTCCGGCAGACAGGCTTCGACACCGGGGTCATCGTCATTTCGGGAGACAGCTCGATCGACGCCGCAATAGAGTCCCTTCGCAGAGGTGCGCAAGACTTCGTGCGCAAGCCCTATCCGCCGGAGGAACTGCTCCGGCGTGTGGATGATCTGCTGCGAAGACGCCAGCTCGAGCGTGACAACGTCCTGTTCCGGGAGCGGTTGCTCAAGTCCGAGGAACTCTACCGCTACTTGGTGAACAGCTCCCCGGACATTGTCTACATGCTCGATGCGCAGGGGTGCTTTACCTTCGTGAATGAGCGGACAGATAACCTCCTGGGCTATGGCCGGACCGAGCTGCTGGGGCTGCACTACTCCACGATCGTCTGCCCGGATGACCTCGAGATCGCTGAGCATATGCTCAATGAGCGGCGCACCGGTAAGCGCGCCACGCGCAATGCCGAAGTCAGACTTTGCCGAAAACCGCAGGACGCCGGTCGGAGCATCGGCCAGCACGACGTAATTGCTGTGGAGCTCAACTCCCTGGGCGTGTATGCGCGAGTGGACAAGAAACTGCGCTTCTTCGGGACTTATGGCGTCGCCCGCGATATCACCGACCGCAAGCGTGCGGAAGAGACGATCTCTTACCAAGCGTACCACGACCTGCTCACCGGCCTCCCCAACCGAACTCGATTCAACGATCACCTGAACTTGGCGCTTCCCCAGGCCAAGCGAAACGGCTGCATGCTGGCAGTGATGTTCTTGGACCTGGACCGATTCAAGGTGGTCAACGACACTCTCGGCCATCCCATCGGGGATCAGCTGCTCCGACTGGTAAGCCAGCGACTGCGGGAATGCCTGCGCGCGGGCGACACGCTGGCGCGCATCGGTGGCGATGAGTTCCTGGTGCTGCTCCCGCAGATCCGTAACCACGCCGGGGCGGAGCGGGTGGCGGGCAAGATCATTGAAGCGTTCAGACGGCCATTCGCGGTGCGCGACTACGAGCTCTTCGTGGGCGCCAGCATCGGGATCAGCATGTTTCCGGATGACAGTGATTCGGCTGACGCACTCATCAGGAACGCCGATGTCGCCATGTACCACGTCAAGGACAAGGGCAAAGGCAGCTACCAATTCTACACCCAGCTTATGGACTACGGGTTCTCGCGCCATCTCTCGGTGGAGGGCGAGCTCAGAAGAGCGGTGGACGACAACCAGCTCCGGGTGTTCTTCCAGCCCCAGGTACGTGCGGCCGATGGACAGATCTCAGGGATGGAAGCGCTGATCCGCTGGCAGCACCCGACCCAGGGCCTGTTGCCGCCAAGCGAGTTCATTGCCATCGCAGAAGAGACGGGATGCATAGCCCGCCTGGGGCAGTGGATGCTGGAGAGCGTCTGCGCCCATCTGTGCCGATGGCGCGAAGGCGGGCTGCACGGCGTCCGGCTCTCGGTCAATCTCAGCGCGCGAGAGGTGATGCATAGCCGGTTCGTGCCAACGATCTTGAGCATTCTGGAGCGCCACGGTTTGTCGGGGGAGATGCTGGAGATTGAAATCACCGAGCACGCAATCATGAAGGATCTGAACAGCGTGGCCGACAAGCTACGCCGTTTGCACGCTCATGGCGTGAGGGTGGCGATCGATGATTTTGGCACGGGGTATTCATCCTTGAGCTATCTCAAGCAGCTGCCGATTCAGACCCTTAAGGTCGACCGCTCCTTCGTCCAGGATATCCGCCCGAGCGGTGACGACGGCTCGATCGTCGGAGCGATCGTCACCATGGCGTTGGGACTCGGACTGGATCTCGTCGCTGAGGGCGTCGAGACCGATTATCAGCGCAAGCGACTCATCGACCTCGGCTGCACGCAGATGCAAGGCTTTCTCTTCAGCGAGCCGGTCAACGAACAGCGTACCCTGCAGATGCTGCGGCAGGGGACCCTGGCTGGGTGACCGGCGCGGCCCAGAATGCTGCCCGGGTCTCTCGGGACGGCTGCCTGACTACCCCTTAAGGCAACGTAGCTTGCCCAGCTTCGCATTCCTCCGTAAAGTCTGGCAGTCTTCTTGGCGAAGAGGCAGATCTGGCGGCGAGCTGCACTGGATCAGGTGCACAGATACGCGGGACGCGGCAGAGTTTGGGGCCGTCCTGGCATCGCTTATGTCGTCCACGCGGGAGCGCTGGACATAGGGCTGCACCCAGCGCAGGATTGAAGAAGATTCGCACTGCCATCCACTGTAATAGGTGGATGGCCGAGGGTGAGTTTCGGCGCCGGTGGCTGTCCCACTCGGCCCCGACACCCACAAGGGCAACAGTAGAGCCATCGCTCGGCGACTTGGCCCTACCAATGCTCGGGAGTATGACCTTGGACGAGCGGTTCATCGCTCAGCTTATCGACATCGGAACCCTGATCGAGCGGCGCCAGACGCTGGAAGAAGGGCTGCGGGACTTGGCTGCACTGACGGCGCAATCTCTCGGCGCCGCCCGCTGCTCCGTGATGTTGCTGATGGAGGCGGATGATCCCGGCGGGCCCAGGCTACGCGTCTATTCGCATTTCGGAAATCTGCCGAAGGAAGCCTATGCCAGTCCCGTCGACATGGAGTCGAGCATTGCCGGGGGCGTGGCCATGACGGGTGAACCACTGCTGACCAACCATGTCGGGGACTCTTCGTTGGCCGACTTGGCGGATCAGGGCGAAGCGGGAGGGGACAGCTTGATGTCAGCCCCGATCGTAGTCGCGGGACACACGATCGGCGTCATGAACGTCAGCCAACCGACCGGGGGGCGCTCCTTCACCGAGCAGGATCTGGATCTGTTCAAGGTCTTTTCGATGTTTGTCGCCAAATCGATCCATGTGTTTCAGCTTCAGAAGCTTTCCGAATCACGCGTGCTTCAGATGTCGCAGGTTCTTCAGCAGCGCGACAGAGGACAGGGTGCAAAGCGGCCGATCAGTCCGGACCCACAGCGTCTCGCGAAGATGGTCGCCAAGAACTTCTACAGGGAGCTGTCGCTGGCCGGGTTCGGCCCCAACGCGATCATTGCAGTGGCCTCGGAAGTCCTCGGGCAACTGAACGAGACAATCAGCAAGCACCGCTCGCGTATGGAACGACGGAGGTCGTCATAGGATCTGACTGAAGATTGCTGTTCGCGGATCTCGTATTCGGCGGCCGTAGCCAGGGAAGGTCAAATGCAGGCGTGAGCAAAACGCCGCCACGCCTTTCGAGGGAGGGAGTGCTGTGCAACCCGTGCAGCCCACCGGCGCCGACCGCGGCACGCCGGTCCCGTTCGAGCAACGGCGAGCGGCACTACATCGACCATCCCGTCCTGGGGGTCCTGATGACGATCATGCCGGTCCGGGTGGGCGCACCCGCGGAGTCCGCACCGGCCGAAGAGCCGGGTGGCGGCGCATCGACGGCACCCCTGCCTGAGGCACCCTCTGGTTCTTCCCGCCGGACCGCCCGCGCGTTGTTCCGCTCTGGAGGCGGCAGGAAAAAGGGGCCTTCCGGCCCCTCTTGCGTCCGGTCAGCGCGGACCCGGCCTACTCGCCCGGAGCCACCGCCTTCATGCTGAGGCGGATCCGCCCCTGCTTGTCCACCTCGAGGACCTTGACGCGGACCATGTCGCCCTCCTTGAGCTTGTCGCTCACCTTCTCCACGCGCTCGTCGGAGATCTGGGAGATGTGCACCAGGCCGTCGCGGCCCGGCAGGATGGTGACGAAGGCGCCGAAGTCCATCAGGCGGGCGACCTTGCCGTCATAGATCGTGCCCACCTCCACGTCGGCGGTGATGAGCTCGATACGGCGCTTGGCCTCCTCGCCCGCCGCCTTGTCGACGGAGAAGATCTTGACCCAGCCGTCGTCGGTGATGTCGATGGACGCGCCGGTCTCCTCGGTGATGGAGCGGATGGTCACCCCGCCCTTGCCGATCACGTCGCGGATCTTCTCGGGGTCGATCTTGAACGACAGCATGCGCGGGGCGTGCTCGGACATCTCGTCGCGGTGCACGGAGATGACCTTGTTCATCTCCTCGAGAATGTGCAGGCGGCCTTCCCGCGCCTGGTCCAGGGCGATCTCCATGATCTCGCGGGTGATGCCGTCGATCTTGATGTCCATCTGCAGGGCGTTGACGCCCTTGCCGGTGCCGGCCACCTTGAAGTCCATGTCGCCGAGGTGGTCCTCGTCGCCCATGATGTCCGTGAGCACCGCGAACTCCGCGCCTTCCTTGATCAGGCCCATGGCCACGCCCGCCACCGGCGCCTTCACCGGGACGCCGGCGTCCATGAGGGACAGGCTGGTGCCGCAGACCGAGGCCATGGAGGACGAGCCGTTGGATTCGGTGATCTCGGAGACGACGCGGATGGAGTACGGGAACTGCTCGTCCTGCGGCATGACCGCGAGCACACCCCGCTTTGCCAGACGCCCGTGCCCGATCTCCCGGCGCTTGGGGGAGCCGACACGGCCGGTCTCGCCCACGCAGAACGGCGGGAAGTTGTAGTGCAGCATGAAGCGCTCGCGGCGCTCGCCCTCCAGGGCGTCGATGATCTGTGAGTCCCGCTCGGTGCCCAGGGTGGTGACCACCAGGGCCTGGGTCTCGCCGCGGGTGAACAGCGCCGAGCCGTGGGTGCGCGGCAGCACGCCGGTGCGCACGCTGATGGGGCGCACGGTGCGGTTGTCGCGGCCGTCGATGCGCGGCTCCCCCGCCAGGATGCGGCCGCGGACGATGCGCTTCTTGAGTTTCTCGATGGCGCCCTGGACCTGCTGGGGGCTCCAGCGGGGATTCTCCCCGGCGCAGAGCTTCTCCACCACGGCGGCGGCGATCTCATCCGTCTTCCCGTAGCGCTGCAGCTTGTCGGCGATCTTGTAGGCGTCGCCCAGGGCCGCCTCGGCCTCCTCGGCCACGGCCGCGGCCAGCTCGGCGTCTTCCTCCGGCGGACTCCAGGCCATCTCGGGCTTGCGCGCCTCGGCCGCCAGCTCCTTGATCGCCCGGATGGCCACCTGCATGTGCTCGTGTCCGAAGAGCACCGCGCCGAGCATCACCTCCTCGGGCAGCTGGTTGGCCTCGGACTCCACCATCAGCACCGCATTCTCGGTGCCGGCCACCACCAGGTCGAGGTCGGACAGCGCGCCGATGCCGCTGGACGGCGGGTTGAGCAGGTAGTCGCCTTCCTTGTAGCCCACGCGGGCCGCCGCGATCGGTCCCTGGAACGGCAGCCCGGAGATGGCCAGCGCCGCGGAGACCCCCAGCATGGAAGGCACCTCGGGGTCCACCTGCGGATTCAGGGACTTGACCGTGGCGATCACCTGGACCTCGTTGATGAAGCCCTTCGGAAACAGGGGCCGGATGGGCCGGTCGATCAGGCGGGAAGTGAGAATCTCCTTCTCGCTGGGACGCCCTTCACGGCGGAAGAAGCCGCCCGGGATGCGCCCGGCGGCGTACGTCTTCTCCTGATAGTCCACGGTCAGGGGGAAGAAATCGCGCCCGTGATCGGCGTTCCTGGAAGCCACCACGGTGCACAGCACCACGGTGTCGCCCATGTTGACCATGACGGCGCCGTCGGCCTGGCGGGCGATCTCGCCCGTCTCCATGACGACCTTGTGATCGCCGAACTGAAACTCTTTCTTGATTGGGGTCACGTTGGATACCTCGAGCCCGGGAAATTTGGATCAGCGCCTTAGGCCGAGCTGACCGATGAGGGTGCGGTAGCGCTCGACGTCCTTGCGCTTGAGGTAGTCGAGCAGCTTGCGTCGCTCGTTCACCATGCGCACCAGCCCGCGACGCGAGTGATGGTCCTGCTTGTGCTCGGCGAAGTGACCGGTCAGGTGGGTGATGCGAGCGGTCAGCAGCGCCACCTGCACCTCGGGCGACCCGGTGTCGCTCGGGCCCCGCTTGTATTCCTCGATGATCTTGCCTTTTTCCTCTGCGCTCATTGCCATGACATTTGCTCCGATTGCGATAAAGAGCCCCGTCCGCCGACGGCGGAGACCCCCCGACAATGAGCTCAGGGAGCCGGGCCCGACCTGCCCTTTTCAGGGCCGAATTGCCACGGGATGATCCCGTCCCCGCCCGATCCAGGCCGGCGGGCCGCCAAGTATGCGGTGTTTGCCACTCGCTCGCAAACCGCTGACCGGGCGCCGGTTCCGTCCGGCGCCCCCATTCACTCGCCCTGCATCAGCCGGCGCGGGGCGACCCGGCCGTCGTCGAGAATCTCGCCGACGCCCAGAAAGCGCTCCTGGTCGTCGTACAGCCGCACCCGGCCCTGCGTGGGCGCCTTCGGAACCAGCACGGGCTGGCCCTTGCGCAGGTAGTAGGCCGAGTCGGCCGTGAGCCGGATGCCCGGCCAGTCCTGCAGCGCACTCTCGACGGGAAGCAGCAGCGCGTCCAGGGCGTCGGTACCGACCTGGGCACGCTCCTCGAGCCGGTCCATCGACACCGCGTCCTCGTCGCCGTAGGGCCCCACCCCGGTGCGCCGCAACGCCGAGACGTGCCCGCCGCAGCCCAGGGCCTGGCCGATGTC
Source organism: Chromatiales bacterium (assembly GCA_050050175.1). Lineage (GTDB taxonomy): Bacteria > Pseudomonadota > Gammaproteobacteria > Chromatiales > Chromatiaceae > CAVQCX01. Next base: position 15,604 of record JASFUT010000014.1, on the reverse strand, counting down.
CTCCGCCAGGGTCCGCACGTAGGTTCCCTTGGAGCAGCGCACATCGAGCTCCAGCTCGGGGAGCGCGACGCCGAGCAGCCGCAGCTCGTGGATCAGGATCCTGCGCGGGGTGCGCTCCACCTCTATGCCCCTGCGCGCGAGGTTGTAGAGCCGCTCGCCCTTGTGCTTGAGCGCGGAGTACATCGGCGGCAGCTGCTCTATCTCCCCCGTGAAGCCAGCCAGTACCCGCTCCAGCTCGGGCTCGCCCAGCTCCGGGACGGGCCGCCGGTCCAGGATCTCGCCCTCGGCGTCCCCCGTGGTGGTGGTCTCGCCCAGACGCACCCGCACCCGGTAGCGCTTGTCCGCATCGAGCAGAAAGGCGGACAGCTTGGTGGCGGCGCCGAAGCAGACGGGCAGCAGTCCGTCCGCCAGCGGATCCAGGCTCCCCGTATGACCGGCCTTGCGCGCGTTGAACAGCCGCTTGACCCTCTGCAGGGCGTCGTTGGAAGTCAGCCCGATGGGCTTGTCCAGCAGCAGAATGCCCTCGATGTTGCGCCCTTTGCTACGACGGCGTCCCATGAATAAGCCTATTCCGGACCCCGGGGGGTCAGTTGTGCTCGTCGCCGCCGTCCACCGCCCGGTCGATCAGGGAGGCGAGACGCTCCCCGCGCTCGATCGACTCGTCGTAGACGAAGTGCAGCGCAGGGACGCTCCGGAGCTTGACCCGCCCGGCCAGCTCGTGGCGCAGGAACCCGGCGGAGTGATTCAGGAGCTTCGCGTTGAGCGCGGTGTCGCCCGATCCCAGAATCGTAAAGTAGACCTTGGCGTGGGAGAGGTCGCGCGCGACCCGGACCTCCTGGATGGTGATCGCTCCGAGCCGGGGGTCCTTGAGCTGCTCGCGCACCAGCGAGGCCAGCTCGCGCTGCAGCTGGGCACCCACCCGCTCGGTTCGGTCGAACTCCCGCGGCATCGCCTCGGCGCTCAGAGCTCGCGGGCGACTTCGACGCGCTCGAAGACCTCGATCTGGTCGCCGACCTTGACGTCGTTGTAATTCTTCACCCCGATGCCGCACTCGGTGCCTGCCTTGACCTCCTGGGCGTCCTCGCGGAACCGCCGCAGGGACTCCAGCGCCCCCTCGTAGACCACCACATTGTCGCGCAGCACGCGGATCGGGTTGTTACGGCGGACCACTCCCTCCAGCACCATGCAGCCGGCGATGTTGCCCAGCTTTGTCGACCGGAAGACCTCCCGCACCTCGGCGAGACCGACAATCTCCTCCTTGATCTCGGGGGAGAGCATGCCGGATATGGCCTTCTTCACATCGTCGATCACCTCATAGATGATCGAGTAATAGCGCAGGTCGATCCCCTTGTCCTCGATCACCCGGCGCGCGGCCGCGTCGGCGCGGACGTTGAAGCCGATGACGATGGCGTTCGAGGTAACCGCCAGATTGGCGTCGGACTCGTTGATCCCGCCGACACCGGCGGCCACGACCTTCACCTTCGCCTCGTCCGTGCTGATGTCCTCGAGCGCGCCACGCAGGGCCTCGACGCTGCCCTGTACGTCTGCCTTGATGATGAGGTTGACGTAGCTGACCTCGCCCTCGGCCATCTGCGAGAACAGCTCGTCCAGCTTGGCCGCCTTCTGGGCCGCCAGCTTGGTGTCGCGCTGCCGCTCCTGTCTGAGTGCAGCCAGCTCGCGCGCCTTGCGCTCGTCGGACAGCGCAACGGCGTCGTCGCCCGCGCTGGGCGCCCCGGAGAGCCCTAGGACCTGCACGGGGATCGAGGGCCCGGCCTCCTTCACGGGACGACCATTCTCGTCGAACATGGCCCGGACGCGCCCATACTCCTGCCCGGCCACCAGGGCGTCGCCGCGCTGCAGGGTCCCGGACTGGACGAGCACCGTGGCCATCGGCCCGCGGCCCTTCTCGACGCTGGACTCGACGATCACGCCCCGCGCGTGCCCCTCCTTCACCGCCTTGAGCTCAAGGACCTCGGCCTGAAGCAGGATCGCGTCGAGCAGACTGTCGATGCCTTGGCCTGTCTTGGCCGAGACCTGGACGAACTGGGTGTCGCCGCCCCACTCCTCGGGCACCACCTCGAGCTGGGTGAGCTCCTGCATAACCCGATCGGCCTGGGCGTCGGGCTTGTCGATCTTGTTGACCGCGACCACGATCGGCACGCCGGCCGCCTTGGCGTGCTGCACCGCCTCCTTGGTCTGGGGCATGACGCCGTCGTCCGCCGCAACTACCAGCACCACGATGTCCGTCGCCTGGGCGCCGCGGGCGCGCATGGCGGAGAAGGCTGCGTGGCCCGGCGTATCGAGGAAGCTGATGGTGCCCTTATCGGTGTCCACGTGGTAGGCGCCGATGTGCTGCGTGATGCCCCCCGCCTCTCCGGCGGCAACCCGCGTGCGGCGGATATGGTCGAGCAGGGACGTCTTGCCGTGGTCGACGTGGCCCATGATGGTCACCACCGGCGCACGCGGGACCGGCGTGCCCTCGACCTCCTCCTCGACCGCGCCCAATATGTCCGCCTCCATGTCCTCGGCCTTCTGCATGACCGCCTTGTGCCCCATCTCCTCGACGACGAGGGCGGCGGTCTCCTGGTCCAGCGGCTGATTGATGGTGACCATCGTGCCCATTCTCATCATGGCCTTGATCAGCTCCGCCGCCTTCACTGTCATGCGCTGCGCCAGATCGCCGACGGTGATGTTCTCGGGAATCTCGACTTCCCGCACGACCGGCGCCGTCGGCCGCTGGAAGCCGTGCTGGGTATCGGGCAGGGCCCCGGGCGCGGCACGCCTGGAGGGCTTCTTGCGACGCCGCCCGCGCATCTCCTCGGCGACGTGCAGCTCCTTGCGCCCGGCCTTGCGGGCCTTGCCGCCCTCTTCGCGCTCCTCCCCTTTGCGGGCCGCCTTCTTCGGCTTGCCCTTACCAGGCTGCTTCGTCGCCTCCGCCAGGGCCGCCTGGCGGCGGGCCTCCTCCTCTTCGCGCGCCTTCTGCTCCTTCTCCTCCTGCTTGCGCTGCTCTTCCTGCTCCCTGCGCTTGGCGTCCTCTTCGGCATCGCGGCGCGCGTCCTCTTCGCGCTTCTTCGCCTCCTCGACTGCCTTGCGCCGCGCCTCGGCCTCCTCCTCGGCCCGGCGCTGCTGCTGGGCCTGCTCCTCGAGGGCCTGGCGCGCCTTCTCGGCGGCCTGGATCTGCTCTTCGCTCTCGGTGACCGATCCGCGCTTCACATAGGTGCGCTTGCGCCGCACCTCCACGCTCACGGTCTTGCTGGCGGCCCGGGCCGCGGCTGCCGCGCGGGCGCTGGCGCGCCCGCCCGTGCTCACGGGCTGGCGCAGCTCGGTCGTGGTCTTGCGCTTCAGCGTGACCTTGCGGGGCTCGCCCCCGTTGCCTCCCGCACCGCGGCCGTGGCTGCTCCTCAGGTGATTCAGGAGCTTGACCTTCTCGGCCTCGGTGATCGCCTCGTCCTCGTTGTCTTTCACGAGACCGGCCTCGGCAAGCTGAGATAGCAGACGATCGACGGGAATGCCCACGTCGCTGGCAAATTGTTTTACGGTTACTTCGCTCATGCTGGCGCCTCCCGGGGCAGCTTCAGCCCTGCTGCTCTTCTTCAGCGAACCAGGGCGCGCGCGCGGTCATGATAAGGCTGCCGGCGCGCTCTTCGTCCATACCCTCGATATCCATCAGATCGTCGATGGACTGCTCGGCCAGGTCCTCCATGGTGATCACTCCGCGTGACGCCAGGGTGTACGCGAGCGTCCGGTCCATCCCGTCCATCTCCAGCAGATCCTCCGCCGGCTCGGCCTGGGTCTCTTCCTGGGCGATCGCCGTCGTCAGCAGAACGTCCTTCGCCCTGGTGCGCAGCTCGCGGACCATCTCCTCGTCGAACTCTTCGATCTCGAGCAGCTCGCTCACGGGCACGTAGGCCACCTCGTCGATGGTGGAGAACCCTTCCTGTACCAGAATGACCGCCACCTCCTCGTCCACGTCGAGCTGCTCCATGAACTGGTTCATCAGCTCCCGGGACTCGCTCTCGCTCTTCTCCGCGGCCTGCGCCTCGTCCATCACGTTGAGCTCCCAGCCGGTCAGCTGACTGGCCAGACGCACGTTCTGGCCACCGCGGCCGATGGCCTGGGACAGGAACTCCTCCTTGACCGCCACATCCATGCTGTGGGCGTCCTCGTCCACCACGATGGCGACCACCTCCGCCGGCGACATGGCGTTGATCACGAACTGGGCGGGGTTGTCGTTCCAGAGGATGATGTCGACCCGCTCGCCGCTCAGCTCGTTGGAGACGGCCTGCACGCGCGAGCCGCGCATGCCCACGCAGGCCCCCACCGGGTCGATCCGCTGGTCGTTGCTGCGCACCGCGATCTTCGCACGCAGGCCCGGATCGCGCGCCGCACCCATGATGTCGATCAGCCCCTCGCCCACCTCCGGGACTTCGAGCTTGAACAGCTCGATCAGCAGCTCGGGCATGGTCCGGCTGATGAACAGCTGGGGGCCGCGAATCTCCGAGCGCACCTCGTAGAGATAGCCGCGGATACGATCGCCCACCCGCACCGATTCGCGGGGGATCAGATGCTCGCGCGGAATGAAGCCCTCCGCATTGCTGCCCAGATCGAGGAACACGTTGCCCTTGTCGACCCGCTTCACCACCCCCGTTACCAGATCACCCTGGCGATCGATGTAGGCCTCGACCACCTTGGCCCGCTCGGCCTCGCGCACTTTCTGGACGATGACCTGCTTGGCGGTCTGCGCGGCGATGCGCCCGAACTCGATGGACTCCATGGGCTCCTCGATACGGTCGCCCACATCCAGGCCCGGGTCCTGCCGGCGGGCCTCGCTCAGGGGAATCTGGCGGTCCGGCTCTTCGATCTCCTCATCGTCCGGGACGACCTCCCAGTACCGGAAGCTCTCGTAGTCGCCGGTGGTGCGGTCGATGGCGACACGCACGCCCATGTCGCCGCCGCGGCGCTTGCGCGTCGCCGACGCCAACGCGGCCTCGATCGCCTCGAAGATGATCTCCTTGTCCACGCCCTTCTCGTTCGAGACGGCGTCCACCACCAGCAGAATCTCTTTGTTCATCAATGTCTATTCCAATCAGAGCTCAGGCACCAGTCGGGCCGACTCGATCTGATCCAGCGGCAGGCGGAACCCTTCCCCGTCCACCTCCATGAGCAGCACGTCGTCCTCCACCCCGCGCAGAACGCCAGTGAAGCGCCGCCGTCCGTCGAGCTTCCCGCTCAGGCTCACCTTGGCGGGGTGGCCGGCGAAGCGCTCGAAATGCCCCCGCGTGAACAGGGGTCTGTCCAGGCCCGGAGACGAGACCTCCAGGTCGTAGTGCTCCCTGATCGGGTCCTCCACATCGAGGACGCCGCTGACCTGATGGCTCACCGCGCTGCAGTCGTCCAGGGTGACCCCGCCAGGATGATCGATGTAGATGCGAAGCAGGCCGTCGCGACCGTGCCGCAGATACTCGATCCCGACCAGCTCGTAGCCCATGCCCTGCACCACCGGCCCGATCATCGCGTTCAGTCTGTCCGGCAGATTCCGCATCACCGCTGCAAACAAAAAATGGGCCCTCAGGCCCACTTTCGAGATCCGAAACCCCGGAAAGCGGACCCGACCTATCCGCCACCAGCCAGGACGCGCTCGCCCCGGGGTCCGACCAACAAAAAGCCCCGCTGACCGGGGCTTATTGTTTTACTGGTAGCGGGGGCAGGATTTGAACCTACGACCTTCGGGTTATGAGCCCGACGAGCTGCCAGACTGCTCCACCCCGCATCGACGAGTGCAAATATTACCGATTCGAGCCGCCGTACGCAAGCCCCGCATCGACCGGGCTTCCCGCTTCGCGGCTGCCGGGCACCTGCCCGCCCGCGCCGCGCGCCCCGCAGCGGCAGGAGGCCGCAGCCGACCCCGAAAGTCCCGGCTGCGGGGCCGAGAGACTCAGCCGAAGGCTGCGCTGCACACCGACAGCAGGCCGGCGGGGAAGAGGCCGAAGTAGAGCATCGCCAGACCGTTCACGCTCAGCGCCGCCCGGGTGTCCCAGCCCGCCACCAGCGGCTCCGAGGTCTCGGCCTGGTCGAAATACATGAGCTTGACGATGCGCAGGTAATAGAAGGCGCCGATGAGGGAGAACAGCACCCCGACCACCGCCAGCCAGACCATGTCCACGGACACGACGGCCTGGAGGACGAAGAGCTTGGCGAAGAAGCCGACGGTGGGCGGAACGCCGGCCATGGAGAACATGAGCAGGAGCATCATCCCCGCGAACCAGGGGCTTCGCTGGTTCAGGCCCTTGTAGTCGCCCAACTCCTCGGCCTCGAAGCCCGCCCGGCTCAGCAGCATCACAATCCCGAACGCCCCGAGCGCCATCAGTGCGTAGACGATGGCATAGAACATGGCCCCGGCGTAGCCGTCGGCCGTCCCCGCCAGCACGCCGAGCAGGATGAAGCCCACGTGGGAGATCGTCGAGTAGGCGAGCATGCGCTTGATGTTGGCCTGGGCGATGGCCGCCAGATTACCGAGGCCCATGGAGAGCACCGCCAGGATCGCGAGCATCCCCTGCCAGTCGATGTGCAGCCCTCCCATCCCGTCGACGAGCAGGCGGATGGCGAGGGCAAAGGCGGCGATCTTCGGGGTGGTGCTGAGGAAGATCGTGGTGGCGGTGGGCGCGCCGTGGTAGACGTCCGGCAGCCACATGTGGAAGGGCACCGCGCCGAACTTGAAGGCCAGGCCGATGACGACGAACACCAGACCGAAGACCAGCACGATCTGGTCGCTGCGGCCTTCGGAGACCGCCTGGGCGACCCCGGGGAAGTCCAGAGCCCCGGTGGCGCCGTAGATCATGGAGATGCCGTAGAGCAGCATGCCGGATGCGAGCGCTCCGAGGACGTAGTACTTCATCGCCGCCTCGGAGCCGAGCCGGGAGTCCCGATCGATCGCAACCATGGCGTAGAGCGACAGCGACAGCAGCTCGAGCCCCAGGTAGATGGTCAGGAACCCGTTCGCCGAGACCATGATCATGGACCCGAGCACCGCGAACAGGCCCAGCACGTAGAAGTCGCCTCTGAACAGGCCGCGGTCGCGCAGGTAGTCCTTGGAATAGAGGAACACGCCGAAGCTGACGATGTAGATCGCCACCTTGAGCACGTCCGACATGGGATCGCGCACGTAGGTGCCGTCGAAGACGATCTGCGCCTCGGGCACGCCCACCCACAGGGTAAGCACCGCGGCCCCGATGAGGCCGATCTGCGCGACGCCGTAGGCGAGGATCCGCTGCTGCTCCTTCGCGTAGAGATCGACCAGCAGCACGGTACACGCCAGCGCCAAGACGAACGCCTCGGGGAGGATCGGGATCAGACTGGAGAGGTCGAATTGCATGGAATGCTACCCGTTGGCGCCGATCAGAGCTTGGAGACCGCGATGTGCTGGAGCAGGTTGCGCACGGAGGCGTCCATCACCTCCACCAGGGGCGCGGGCCAGACGCCCAGCACGAGCACGGCCACTGCCAGCGAGCCCAGCACCAGGGCCTCGCGCGTGTTGATGTCCTGCAGGGCGGCGACGCCCTCGCTCACCACCTTCCCGAACACGACCCGCTTGACCATCCACAGCGTGTAGGCGGCGCCGATGATCAGGGTGGTGGCCGCCAGGAAGGCGAACCAGAAGTCCGCCCGGAAGCTGGCCAGGATCACCATGAACTCCCCGACGAACCCGGAGGTTCCGGGCAGCCCCGCGTTGGCCATGGCGAAGAACACCATGAAGCCTGCGAACAGCGGCATGGTGTTGACCACGCCGCCGTAGTCGGCGATCTCGCGGCTGTGCAGGCGGTCGTACATCACACCGACGCACAGGAAGAGCGCCGCGGAGATGAAGCCGTGGGAGATCATCTGCACCATGCCTCCCTGCACGCCCATGGCGGCGCCCGAGCTGACGTCGGGCCGGTTGAAGATGATGAAGACGATGAAGAAGCCGAGCGTGACGAAGCCCATGTGGGCGATGGAGGAGTAGGCGATCAGCTTCTTCATGTCTTGCTGCACCAGGGCCACGAAGCCGATGTACACCACGGCGACGAGCGACATGAAGATGATCAGCCAGTCGAGCTCGCTGCTCGCGTCCGGGGTGATGGGAAGGCTGAACCGCAGGAAGCCGTAGCCTCCGATCTTCAACATGATGGCTGCCAGGATCACCGAGCCGCCGGTCGGCGCTTCCACGTGGGCATCCGGCAGCCAGGTGTGGACCGGCCACATGGGCACCTTGACCGCGAAGGCGATCAGGAACGCGAGGAAGATCAGTATCTGCGTCGTCAGGCCCATCCGCAGGTCATGGAACGCCAGGATCTCCATGGTGCCGGCCTGGAAGTACATGTAGATCAGGGCGACCAGCATCAGCACCGACCCGAGAAAGGTGTAGAGGAAGAACTTGATGGTCGCGTAGACCCGGTTGGGGCCGCCCCATATGCCGATGATCACGAACATCGGGATCAGCATGGCCTCCCAGAATACGTAGAAGAGCACGGCGTCCAGGGCCGAGAACACGCCCACCATCACGCCCTCCATGATCAGGAAGGACGCCATGTACTGGTGCGGCTTGTACTGGATCACCTCCCATCCGGCGATGACCACGAGGACGGTCAGGAAGGTGGTGAGCAGGATCAGGGGCATGGAGATCCCGTCGATGCCGAGGTGGTACTCGATCCCGAACAGGGGCACCCACGCGTGACGCTCGACGAACTGCATCTGGGCGGTGCTGACGTCGAACCCGCTCCACAGGGGCAGGCTGACGACGAAGGTCAGCACGGCAATGGCCAGCGCCGTCCAGCGCGAGACGTTGGGCGCCTTGTCGCCGCTCGCGAGCACCATCGCGCCCCCGACGATGGGCAGCCAGATGACCAGGCTGAGTATGGGCCAGTCTGCCGTCATTACTCCTACCCCTGCGTCCTACTCGGTCAGGCGATCACGAACCAGGTCAGCAGGAGCAGGAGCCCCAGGATCATGGCGATCGCATAGTGATAGAGAAACCCCGTCTGCACCCGGCGGACCACCTGGGCGACGGCACCCACCGCCCGGGCCGAGCCGTTGACCACCAGGCCGTCGATCAGCAGCCGGTCCCCGGCGCTCCAGAGCGCTCGCCCCAGGCCCCGGCTCCCGCCGGCGAACACGAGCTGGTAGAGCTCGTCGAACCAGTACTTCCTCACCAGCAGGGTGTAGAGCACGCCCGCGCGGGTGCGGATCGCCGAGGCCAGGGACGGCCGCTTCATGTACACGAACCAGGCGACCAGAAGCCCCGCCATGGCCAGGTAGAAGGGAGCGCCGGTAAGGCCATGCAGGATGAAGCCCGGGCTGCCGTGAAAGCCCTCCCCGAGCTCGCCCAGGACATCGTGCTGGGGCAGCACGTGGATTGCCTCCTGGAACCAGCCGCCGAACAGCAGCGGCCCCACGGTCAGGTAGCCGACGACCACCGACGGGATCGCGAGCAGAACCAGCGGCACGGTCACCACCTTGGGCGACTCCCGCAGGTGGGCCTTGGCGTGGTCGTCCCTCGGCCCCTCGCCGTGGAAGACCAGGAAGAACATCCGGAAGCTGTACAGCGCGGTGACGAAGACGCCCGCCACGACCAGCACGTAGGCGTAGCCGGAGCCGCCTATGGTCGAGTGGTGCACCGCCTCGATGATGGCGTCCTTGGAGAAGAACCCGGAAAAGCCCGGAAAGCCGATCAGGGCGAGCGACCCGACCAGCGAGGTCCAGTAGGTCCAGGGCATGTAGCGCCGCACGCCGCCCATGTTCCGGATGTCCTGGTCGTGGTGCATGCCGATGATGACCGAGCCCGCTGCCAGGAACAGCAGCGCCTTGAAGAAGGCGTGCGTCATCAGGTGGAAGATGCCCGCCGCGTAGGCCGAGACCCCCAGTGCCACCATCATGTAGCCGAGCTGGGAGAGCGTCGAGTAGGCCACCACGCGCTTGATGTCGTTCTGCACGATCCCGATGAGCCCGGTGAAGAAGGCGGTGGTGGCGCCGATGACCAGCACGAAGGTGAGCGCCGCCTCGGAGAGCTCGTAGAGCGGCGACATGCGCGCCACCATGAACACGCCCGCGGTCACCATGGTGGCGGCGTGGATCAGGGCGGAGATCGGGGTGGGACCCTCCATGGAGTCCGGCAGCCACACGTGCAGGGGCACCTGGGCGGACTTGCCCATGGCGCCGACGAACAGCAGGACGCAGATGACCGTCATCAGGGACCAGGAGGTGTCGCCCCAGATTCGGATCTGCGCGTCGGCCAGGGCCGGAGCCTGCGCGAACACCTCGCCGTAGTCCAGGCTGTTGAAGTACATGGCCACGGCCGCGATGCCGAGCAGGAAGCCGAAGTCCCCCACCCGGTTCACGATGAAGGCCTTGAGGTTGGCGAAGATGGCCGTCTCCCGGACCGACCAGAAGCCGATCAACAGGTAGGAGACGAGGCCCACGGCCTCCCAGCCGAAGAACAGCTGGAGGAAGTTGTTGGCCATCACCAGCATCAGCATGGAGAAGGTGAACAGCGAGATGTAGCTGAAGAAGCGCTGATAGCTGTTGCGACCCGCCTTGCTGTCGGCCGGCCAGTTCTCCTCGTCGTGGGCCATGTAGCCGATGGTGTAGACGTGCACGCACAGCGATACGAAGCTCACCACGCTGATCATCACGGCCGTCAGGCGGTCCACCAGGAAGCCGATCTCCATGGTGATGCCGTCGCTCACCATCCAGGTGTAGACCGCCCCGTCGAACACCGGCTCGGCGTCGAAGACGAAGCGCTTGAGCACATACAGCGAGAGCAGCGTCGAGATGCCCACCCCGAGGCTCGCCAACCAGTGCGCTCCGCCGCGCCCCAGGCGGCCGCCGAAGAAGCCGGCGAGGATGGCGCCCGCCAGAGGCGCCAGAACGATGGTGAGATAGATGTTTTCCATGAGTCTCGTTGCTACTCGCTGGCGGCCAGTAGAAAGTAGAAAACAGAAAGCAGAAAAAAGGAGAAAGTAGGAAGTAGAAAGGGAAAGTCGGTGCCGTGCGGACACCTTGCAGCCAATCTTCTCTCTACGCAATTCATTCTGTCGCCCCGGAGAAACCGCTTGCATGGACTCTGTATGGCAGCCCAAGCAAGCCCGTCGTTGAAAAGCCGATTCGGCTGGGCGGAGGCGTCGCCACTGCGCTCACACGCCACGCTGCCGCCCAGCCCCCTTTCTACTTTCTACTTTCTACTTCCTACCAAACACCTGAGAAGACACCGAATCCCTGCAGTCTGCCGGAGGCCGACCGAAGTCACCCTCGCAGGCTGTCCAGCTCCTCCACGTCGATCGTCCCGCGATTGCGGAACAGCACCACCAGGATGGCCAGCCCGATGGCGGCCTCCGCGGCGGCTACGGTGAGGATGAAGAACACGAACACCTGCCCCGCCGTGTCCTGGAGGAAGTGCGAGAAGGCGATGAAATTGATGTTCACCGCCAGCAGCATCAGCTCGATGCACATCAGCAGGATGAGCACGTTCTTCCGGTTGAGGAAGATGCCCGCCACGCTCAGCGAGAACAGGACGGCTGCCAGCAGCAGATAGTCTGAGAGTGCGATCATCGCTCGGCCCCTAGTCCTCCGGCTCCATGTGCACCAGGCGGACCCGATCCGCCCGGCGGACCCTCACCTGGGCGGACGGATCCAGGTAGCGCGTCTCCGGGCGCTTGCGCAGGGTCAGGTTGATGGCCGCGATGATCGCCACCAGCAGAATCACCGCCGCAATCTCGAACGGATACAGATAAACGGTGTACAGCAGCTCTCCCAGGGCCTCGGTATTCCCATAGTCCCCGGCGGCGGCAACCGGCTTGGCGAACTGCTCGAGACCGAAGTGCCGGGGGCCGACGACCAGAAAAAGCTCCACGACCACGGCCGCGGCGACGAGCAGACCCACCGGCAGGTAGCGGACGAACCCCGCCCGCATCGCCGCGGTGTCGACATCGAGCATCATCACCACGAACAGGAAGAGCACCATGACCGCGCCCACGTACACCAGCACCAGGGCGATGGCCAGGAACTCCGCCTCCATCAGAAGCCAGAGACCGGCGGCGTTGAAGAAAGCCAGCACCAGGAAGAGGACCGCATGCACGGGATTCTTCCGCGTGATGACCATCGCCGCGGCCAGGATCAGGACCGTGGCGAACAGATAGAAAAGGATCTTCTCGAACGTCATGGACGATTCCGAATCAGGGGTGGCGTTGCCGTTACCGGTAGGCGGCCTCGACCCGGCGGTCGGCGGCCAGCTGCTCCTCGTACTTGTCTCCGATGGCGAGCAGCATCTCCTTGGTCATGATGTGGTCGCCGCGCTTCTCGAAGTGGTAGCCGTGTATGCGCGTCTCCACGATCGAGTCCACCGGGCAGGACTCCTCGCAGAAGCCGCAGTATATGCACTTGAACAGGTCGATGTCGTAGCGCGTGGTCCTGCGCGAGCCGTCGGCCCGCGGCTCCGCCTCGATGGTGATGGCCAGCGCCGGACACACCGCCTCGCAGAGCTTGCACGCGATGCAGCGCTCCTCCCCGTTCGGATAGCGCCGCAGGGCGTGCAGCCCGCGGAACCGCGGAGAGACGGGCGCACGCTCCTCGGGGAACTGCACCGTGAACTTGCGGGCGAACAGATAGCGCCCCGTGAGCCTCATGCCCCGGAACAGCTCGAGGAGGAGCAGGCTGCGGAAGTAGCTGTTGATCGCATTGAGCATAGGGCCGGCCCTCAGTCGAACCACCACGGCAGCTCATAGACCACCGCCAGACCCACCACCATGATCCAGACGATCGTTATGGGGATGAACACCTTCCAGCCCAGGCGCATGATCTGGTCATAGCGGTAGCGCGGGAAGGTGGCCCGGAACCACAGAAACAGGAACATGAAGGCGAAGGTCTTGAGCAGCAGCCAGAAAAACCCCGGGACCCAGGCCAGCCAGGGCTCCATGAAGGTGCCCTGGAACGGCGACAGCCAGCCGCCGAAGAACAGGAGCGCCGTGAGCGCGGAGATCAGGATCATGTTCGCGTACTCGGCGAGGAAGAACACCGCGAACGCGGTGCCCGAGTACTCGACGTGGAACCCGGCGACGATCTCCGACTCGCCCTCTGCCACGTCGAACGGCGCCCGGTTCGTCTCGGCCACCCCCGAGATGAAGTAGATGCCGAACAGGGGGAGCAGCGGCAGCCAGAACCAGTGCACCGCGCTGCCCTGCTGGGCCCGCACGATCTCCCCGAGATTCAGGCTGCCTGCGGCGACCAGGACGCCCACCAGGGCGAAGCCCATGGCGATCTCGTAGGCCACGATCTGCGCGGCCGAGCGCATGGCCCCCAGGAAGGCATACTTGGAGTTGGCCGCCCAGCCGGCAATGATCACCCCGTAGACCCCCAGCGACGTCAGCGCCAGGATATAGAGCAGGCCGGCGTTGATGTCCGCCAGCACCATGCCCTCGTCGAAGGGGAACACCGCCCAGGCCGCGAGGGCCGGACCGATGGAGAGCAGAGGCGCGAGCAGAAAGAGGAACTTGTTCGCCCCCGTGGGAACGATCACCTCCTTCATCATGAGCTTCAGTACGTCTGCGAACGGCTGGAGCAGTCCGCGGTATCCCACGCGGTTGGGACCGATGCGCACCTGCATGTAGCCGATGACCTTGCGCTCGGCATAGGTGTAGTAGGCCACCATCAGGATCAGCGGCACGATGATGACGGTGATCTTGATCAGGATGGCGACCACCGGGAGCTCGGTGCCCACCCAGTTCCATGCGTCCACGAGCGCCCCCATCGGCCTACACCTTCTCCAGAATCAGGTTGCCGACCTGGCCGCCGAGCCGCTCGCTGCCGTCCACCCCGGCCGGCATCCAGGCACAGCCGTCCGGCACCCGGTCGTCGATGTGCAGCGGCCTCTCCAGGCGGCCCTCGCCCTGGACCACCCTGATCGGGGCGCCGTCGTTGACGCCGAGCCGCTCGGCAAGGACCCGGGCCACGCGCACGGCCTGCGCGGCGCGGCCGTCGGCGGTGCGCTGTAGGGAAGGGGCACGGCGCACCAGGGAATCGCTGGCGTAGATCGGTACCTCCCCCACCCGCTCGATGTCGCCCCCGGCATACAGGGTCTCCGTGACCGCCGATCCGGCCGCCGCATTGTCGGGCGCCGCCCCATCGCAGGCCTCCCCGACCTCGGCGCGGATCTCCTCGGAGCTGACGTGCTCGAACCCCTCGAGATCGAGGAGGTTGCCGAGCACCCGCAGCACCTTCCAGCCGGGGCGCGCCTCCCCCCTGGGTCGCGCCACCCCGCCGAAGCCCTGCCAGCGCCCTTCGGCGTTGACGTAGGTGCCCGAGGTCTCGGTGAACGCCGCTATGGGCAGCAGCACGTCCGCGCAGGCCTCCAGAGACGGGCTGCGAAACGCACTCAGAGCCACGACCGGGCTGTCCCCGGATAGCGTCCTAAGCGCCGCCGCCGGGTCCCAGCAGTCCAGACCGGGGTCTATGTCCACCAGCAAGTAGGCCTTCTGCCGCTCGCTGAGCAGGGTGCCTGCATGGGCGCCGACCGGATTGGCCGGCCGCCCGCCGGGGCCGTGGGTGGGCAGCGCCCCGGCCATGCGGGCGCCCAGGCTGTTCGCGCCCTCCAGCAGGTAGCCGAGCCGGCTCCCTGCCGCCTCGGCGACCCGGGAGGCCAGTGCGCGCAGAACCGCGTAATCCGGATGGGCCTGGGCGAGGTTGCCCAGGAGCACCACGCTGTCCCGCGCCTCCTTCAGCTGGCCGGCGACCAGACGGTGCGCGTCGTCCACCTTCGCGCCGCGGACCAGCGGGCCGGACAGCCCCAGGGCCTTGCCGACCGCCGCCAGCTCGCGCGCCATCGCAGAGGGCGCCGCGATAATCTGCGTGGCCTCGTAGGTCAGGTCCAGCGCCAGGGGATTCAGGTAGGCGACCGTCGCGCCGGACCGCGCCGCCTTGCGCAGCCGGTGGCCCAGCAGCGGCTGGTCCTTGCGCGGGTTTCCGCCGACGACCAGCGCGGCCTGCACGCGCTCCAGCTCCGCGATGGGGAGCCCGAGCCAGGCCAGCGGGGGCTCCGAGTCCGGTCCCCGGAAATCCCCCTGGCGCAGCCGATGGTCGACCGATCCGCTGCCCAGCCCGCGGGTGATCTTCTGCGCGAGATAGGCCTCCTCCAGGGTCGCGCGGGGAGAGACCAGCGCGCCCAGCCCGGCACCGGCCCGCTTGAGTATCTGGGCCGCTGCCTCCAGAGCCTCCTGCCAGTCGGCCTCGCGCCACCGGCCGTCGCGCCTGATCATGGGCTGGGTGAGCCGGTCCGGCGCCCCCAGTCCCTGGTAGCTGAAACGGTCCCGGTCGGATATCCAGCACTCGTTGACCGGCTCGTTGTCGCGCGGCACCACCCGCATGGCCTCACCGCGGCGGACGTGGACATACAGGTTCGATCCCACCGAGTCGTGGGGGGCAATCGAAGGGTACTGGTGAAGCTCCCAGGCCCGCGCCCTGAACAGGAAGGGTTTCGAGGTGAGCGCGCCCACGGGGCAGAGATCGATCACGTTCCCCGAGAGCTCGGAGTCCACCGTCCGGGCCACATAGGTCCCTATCTTCATGTGCTCCCCGCGGCCGG
>JASFUT010000013.1:0-23706 GCA_050050175.1 Chromatiales bacterium | reverse complement strand
TTCGGCCTGGGCGAGCCCGAACTTCGGCGTGCCGGCCCGACGACAACCCCGAGCGTTCGCCCCTCCTACTCCTGCCCCGCATAGTAGTGCAGCAACGCAGCTATATCGGCGTCGGAGAGCCCTTCGAGCTTCTTTGCCATCTTTCTCGGCATAGGGCGTTTCCCAGCTCGGAACAGCTCGATCTGGGCCTCGAGATAGGGCATCCATTGACCGGCCAGGATCGGGACATCTTCGTCGGCCGCCCCGCCGCCCTCGGAGTGGCACTTCTCGCAATCGCGCTCGTGAACCTCCTGACCCTTCCTGGCGAGGGCGGCATCCACGGCCTGATCGTGGGGCTTGAAGGTCTTGCCCGAGAAGTAGGCGGCCAGGGCGTCGATCTGCTGATCGTCGAGCCCCTGGGCGATCGCATTCATATTGGTTTCCTTGCCATCGATCTCGTGCGTGGTGCCGGGGCGCGCGCCCTCTTTGAAGTCCCACAGGGCGTCGGCGATCACGATATCCGGGAAGCCCGCGATACTGGGGACGTGCTTCCGTTCGCTGTTGCCGCCGCTGCCGTGGCAGCCCTCGCATCGCTCCGCTGCCAGCTCCGCCGTGCCGCTCGTCGCGGACAGGGGCGTTGCGGCCAACAGAACGGCGCTGATGAGGGTTGGGATTACCGAATGGACGATAGACATGATCTCCTCCACCTCTTCTCTCCCGGGCGTTGGACCCGGGCTTGCCGAACGGCGATCCAATCGTCTGAACCGATCACGCGCCTTGCCCGATGGCTCAGGCCGTGGCCGGCTCTTCAACGGTCGGCTCGCCTCCCGCCGGGCCCGCCTCGGTCGGTTCGATTGCGACGCGCGTCTCCTTCGCCCCTATGGTGAGGAGATCCCAGACGAGAAGCACGAAGCCGAGCAGGGTGATCACGCCGCAGACCTCCCGCCAGTACATGCCCTGCACGAACCAGGGGTGTGTCTGGGCCGCAAAATAGGCCTCCCAGGTCGAGCCTTGCATTGCCCGCTCGATGAACGACTGTTCATACCCCGAAATCAACAGGGCAACGGTCATGCCGATCACCCCGATGTTGAGCAGCGCCAGCGACCATTTCCACTTCCAGCCGTTGTCCGGCAGATTCCCGGCCATCCATACGTTGCCGCGCCACTTCTGTACCGCAAGATAGAAGAATGCGATGTTGATCGTTGCGTAGGCGCCAAAAAAGGCGAGGTGGCCGTGTGAGGTGGTCCACTGCGTACCATGCGTGTACAGGTTTATCTGGGGCAGCGTGTGCATGAAGCCCCAGACCCCGGCTCCGAAGAAGTTGCCGAACGCATGAGCGATCAGCCAGGCGAGCGCCGGGTGATTCGCAGTCTTGAATCGATGCACCCCGGAGTCGTATATGGCATGCACGACCATGGCGACCAGCGGGATAGGCTCCAGCGCCGAGAAGAAGCCGCCGATGGGGAACCAGTAGTCCGGTGTCCCGATCCAGAAATAGTGGTGGCCAAGCCCCAGGATTCCGGACCCGAACATCAGGGCGACCTCGATATAGAGCCAGGTCTGAACGATCCTGCGGCTCGCGCCCAGGGTTTTGATGAGGCCCCAGGCCATGATGCATCCGACCAGGACCTCCCACGTGGCTTCCACCCACAGGTGCACCACCCACCACCACCAGTACTGGTCCACCGAGATGTTGGGCGTGAAGAACATGCCCGCCAGGTAAAGCCCGGCGAGCGCGACGAGATCGAGCGTCAATACGCCTGAGATACCTGTGAAGCGCCCCCTGATGAACGTGCTGACCACGTTGAAGAAGAAGATCAGCATGACCACCACGATGCCGATATCGGCCCAGCGCGGCGCCTCGATGTATTCGCGGCCTTCGTTGATCAGCCAGATCGACTTCAACGAGCCACTGCCGACCTGAACGAACAGGAACACGATCACCACAACCGCCACTGCAGCAGTGAGAAGCCAGAAGGCAAGATTGCCGAGCCATAGCCCGACCACCGGGACACCGCTCTCGTCTTCCATCATCCAGTAGATCGCGCCGATGAAGCCGTAGAGCATCCACACGATCATCGCATTGATGTGGACCATGCGGTTGACGCTGAAGTCCAGGACCTCGAACAGGAACCCGGGCATCAGGTATTGCAGCCCCGCCAGCAGGCCGAATAAGAGCTGCGCGCCGAACAGGACCATCGCGACCGTGAAGTACTTGACGGCCAGGCGCTGGCCGCCGTTGAGGTTGTCAAGACTGAGCACGCCGGTTGTCATGACTCGTCTCCGTCGCCAATTTGCGGGAAGTTGTAGGGGAAGCCGTTGGTGTCGATGGCGGACATCCACTTCAGGTAGGCGATGATGCTCCGGGCCTCCTCTTCAGTGATGCCGAGGTCCGGCATCTGGCGGTCGGAGTCATGGAAGCCCGGTGAGCGCACGGGAGGACTCAGCAGAAATCTCTGCATCTGCCTCTCCCTTCTCGCCTCGCTGCCCCAGGCGGGGTCCAGCCACGACTTGGTGAGATCCGGAGCGAAGTAGGCGCCATTTCCGAGCAACGTATGGCAGTTCATGCAGTTCTTGGCCTGGATGGTCAGCTTGCCGTGGGTGACCAGCTCCCGGGCCTCATCCTCGGTCAGCTTCTTTCCGAAAAGCGGTGCCTCCTCGCCGATCACCGGCACCTGCGCGTTGCGCTCGTCGTCGAACTCGTAAGAGACGCGGTGGTTGATGACCGCGTACGAAGGTACCCGTTCGCCTCCCGCGCTGATGCGCGCCAGGGTGTCGAAGGTGAGGAAGATGAGGACCAGGGCCATGAAGGCCGTAACGAATATCGCAACCTTGGCCCAGACGCCTTCTTTGGCCCACCAGGGTGTGTCCGTCATGACTTGGACCCTCCGTTCTGAGTCGGGAATGAATCGGGAGGCGGCTCGGCTGCGGCGAGCTCAATGCGATGGGTGCCCTCGCAGAGGTGCCAGATCCCATGTGGCGCGAGCAGATATCCCACCAGCATGATGTAGACGAGCCATTGCCAGAAGCCGGTGAGGTGCGTGGCCTCCGCCAGCAGGGCCACGAAGACGACGAGCAGGACGTAGGCGCCATAGGCAAGAGGCATCAGGCGCGGCGCTCGGTACACGCGCGAGCAGGCAAAAAGCAGCGCGTAGAGCCCGCCGCAGAGAATCACCATTGCGCCCGCAAAGACAGTGATAAGGAGGTCCTGAAGCTCTACCGGCTCGATCACTTTGCTCCCCCGGGGCTCGGCCTTCGGTGGTATGCCTTAAGATTGCTCAGGTGACCATGCAAGCGACATCGCGGCCGGCTCGGCGCCGGTCCTCCTGGCGACCGCGCTTCTGCCCGCAGCGATGAGCGCTGACACATCCGGATTCCGCTGCGCGTCGGCGATCGAGGAGACGTCGTTGCAGAAGGGACAGCCGCTCACCGTGGCGCCGCGGCATGTCGGCGCCCAGGATGTTCACGCGGGAGGCGAGGGTGAGGCTCATGCGGGGGGACTATCCCACGGGTTCGGGATGGGGCATTTGACCAAGGTCAAACGCGCCCGGCCGCCCGCCTATCCCCGCGCCGGCAGCTTCTCGCGCGCCCGGGATTGTTGATACCCCCCCCTTCGGGACGGCCTGTGGCCGTATCAGACCGCTTCCGGCGATCTGGTCACCCGAGACCGGCAACGGCACCAAGGCGAGCAACGCCGTCATCCGGAACCCCTGTAACAGTCACCAGCTCGACCCCAGCATGGTGGATCAGGTACGGACCGCGGCAAGTGCCAACTTCACGTTCGGCGGTCCACGTTTTCCGACAAAGGTCGAGGCCGCGCTCCGGCGGCGGGCCGGTTCCGGCAAACCGGGGCGGCCCAAAGGGCGGTCTGATCCCGGCGCCATGGATCTGCGCTGGCGGAACGGAGCACCCGCGAGCGCAGAGCAACCTTCTCCCGAAGTATCGGGCCTGGCGGCGCACCGACCCCGCCCTGCCCGGGCCCGACCCTCGGAAAACTACCTATACTGTCCCTCTAGTCCAACATCTCTCGACAAGGGCGGGGACGGGGCGTCGATTGGCAATGGCGGCCGGAACACTGCTGCAATGCGGGAGCTGAACGGGCCGGGTCAGAGACCTTAAGTGACGTTCCGAAGAGGCGGTGGTCTAGTTCCGAACAAGCAGACCTGGGAGACTGCCATATTATTTTCGAGAACTCGGGGGACAGTTTATTGACTTCGATAAGGTCTCGCGCTGTGGCATGCTGAACCCGATGGGCAAGGAGGGCGTCATGGCCAGGATGAGCCGGTTGGTTCTTCCCGGTTGCCCACATCATGTCACCCAGCGTGGCTGGAAACTCCCCGCAGCTGAGGGGCCGGGTCGGAGTGGGCAAGCAAAGAATCGGTATACAGTCCCCGGAATCCGTGTCGCCGGAATCGTCGGAATCGTCAGAATCGCACAAGATGCAAATGTTCGGAGCGTCAAAAGCGGGAGGTCGGCATGCTCGGTTCCCAGGTCCCAATCTTTTCCTCTCTGCGATACAACCATGAGCACAACGGTCCCGTATTGATCGTTGCGGCAGTCCTGGCCGCCACGCTGCTGATGAGTGGCTCCCTTCAAGCGGCGACGTCTGCGAAAGACGTGGTCGCCACGGTAGCGGCGCGAACGGGAAGCTCTGAAGGTCAGGTCGATTCTGTGCTCGATGCCGCCTGGGGGGTGATCGCGGA
Source organism: Chromatiales bacterium (assembly GCA_050050175.1). Lineage (GTDB taxonomy): Bacteria > Pseudomonadota > Gammaproteobacteria > Chromatiales > Chromatiaceae > CAVQCX01. Next base: position 19,024 of record JASFUT010000013.1, on the reverse strand, counting down.
ATCTCTCGAGCAGGGCGAATCGGTCCAGTTCAACGATTTCGGCAGGTTCGTCGTGAAGCATCGGGCAGCGAGACAGGGCCGGAATCCGAAAACCGGCGAAGAAGTCGTCATCCCGCGGACAGCCGTCGTGGCGTTCGAGCCGAGCCCGGCTCTGCAACGCAGACTGGCGGAGAGTCGATGGCGGCCGGGCGGGTCAGAGGAAGACGAAGGCAAACAGGCGGCCGCCGAGGACGACCCGCTCGACCGCGCTGCGCCGACATCAGGTCCGCCGACAGAGGGGCCGTTTCTGATGCCGATCGAGGACGTGTTGTCGATATCCGGGCGAGGCACGGTGGCCACGGGCCGGGTGGAGCGGGGCATCGTGAAGGTGGGCGACGAGGTGGAGATCGTGGGCATCCGCGACACGGCGACGGCTACGGTCACCGGTGTGGAGATGTTCCGAAAGCGGCTCGACGAAGGCCGGGCGGGAGAGAACATTGGCGTACTGCTGGGCGGGACGAAGCGCGACGAAGTGGAGCGCGGTCAGGTTCTAGCGGCGCCGGGGAGCATCACGCCGCACACGCAGTTCAAGGCGGAGGTGTACCTGCTGTCGAAGGACGAGGGTGGTCGTCACGCCCCGTTGTTCGAGGGGTACCGGGCGCAGTTCTACTTCCGCACGACGGACGTGACGGGGACGGTGGAGCTGCCGGAAGGGGTGGAGATGGTGAAGCCGGGCGACAGCGTGAACATGGAGGTGACGTTGATCAGCCCGATCGCGATGGACGACGGGCTGCGGTTCGCAATCCGGGAGGGTGGCAGAACGATCGGTTCAGGGGTGGTCACCAAGATCATCGAATGAGAAGCCGACCGTTCGGTCAGCTACCTCTCTGCTTCGAGGGGCGATCAAAGGTCGCGAAAGCAGGCACGCAATGGGCTTTGTCGAGGGAAGTGATGGAGGCTGATCAGAACATCGCGTTCATTCTCGGTCTCGCCGCAGCGATCGGCTCAGGGCTGCTCCTGGCCGCAATCTCGGTGTGGATGCGACGGCGTGGGAAGGGCGAGATCCGCGCCTCCGATCTGGCCCTGGCCCTGTTACCGTTCTTCGTCTGGCTGTTGGCGACGGGACAGATCAGCAGGCTGGGTTTCGGCGGCGTGGAGATCGAGGTCCGCAACGCCATCCTGAACGCCGTACAGGAACCGGTGGCGGGCCAGGTCCAGCGCACAAGCATCTCCGGCCTGGTGAATCGTCTCGAGACCGGTGAGCGGGGTGCGAAGGGAGGCGTAGACCGTTTGCCTGAGCTCCAGCGTCGACAGATCGAGGCCCTGGAATTTCATCTGGGGAGAAGAGGGTACTACGCTGGCGCAATCATAGAACGCTATCTCGAGACCCTTTCGCCGCTACCGTTTTTTCGCTACGTGGTGATCTTCGACGAGCAAGGCCGGCTCGCGGGGATATTCGCTCAGAACCGGTTCGTCGAGGCCATGGGCGAGCGGGCGAATGGATACGACTGGTTCGCTGGCTTGCTCAATCAAGGTGGGCAGGAGGCAGTGCGGGATCTCGCGGCGCTTCCCGGGTTCGTCCCTGGCGATGCAGCCGTCACCCCCGACGCCAGCAAGAGAACGGCTCTTGCAAGAATGGAGGAGGTCGACTCCTCCATTCTGCCAGTGGTCGACCGAGGCGACCATCGGTTGATCGGCGTGCTGGACCGGAGTCGACTCACGGCCAGCCTGATGTTGGATATCACGGCGGAGCTGGAAGCCGCTCGATGAGCATCGGCAGCTCGGTCGTCATCCGACGATCCGTCCAATGCGGGGGACAGTATACCGGTTTCGATAAGGTCTCCCGCTGTGGCATGCCGAAACCGAGCGGCAAGGAGGGGAGTCATGGTGAGGATGGGCCGCTTGGTTGCTCCCGGTTGCCCACGTCATGTCATCCAGCGTGGCTGGCACGTCCCCGTAGCCTGAAGGGCCGGGTCGGAAACGGGCCAGCACAGAAACAGGATAGGTATACTGTCTACGGAATCGGCAAGATCTCAACGATCACGAAGTACTGCGCGCCGACAGCCTGCTGGCGTTGCTGGTGGGCAAGACCGACGCGGCGGTTCGCGCCCTTCGCCGGTCCGATCAGCCGTCGCTGAGGGTGGTCTGGGCGCTGAGCGCGTTACCACACCCGAAGACCCGCTCCCAGCCCTAGCCAACGCCGAGCCATCGGCCAAAATAGCCGGTGCCTGCGCCCGAATCGTTCGCCTGCCGCCACTGAGCGTTCCCATGTCCGCCGAAACCACTTCGCCTCCGCCTGAACGGACGCCTTGGTGACGGATGCGGGTTAGCTGTTGGACTGTTAGCCTTGATGCTTGGGTTGTTCGGACCCTTGCGTTCGAGAAAAGCGCCTGCGCTTGTAGCCGAGCTGCCAGCTACAATCCGCCGCGCACCAGCCGAACCCGATAGGAATTTGTCTTGCCGTACCCGGACGACGGCTGATGCCCATCGTAGAAATCGACGACCCAAACGCCCTCTGTAACGCCGCCGCTGGGCCGATCGTGATAGGGAGACGCTGTCCAGAACACTAGCTCGACGCTGAAACCCTTGGGAAACAGGACCCAGTTTGTGGCGGGGTTGTAGCAAGCCACCTCCACGATCGACATCAGCTCCTTGATGTTCGGTACCCGCCAATCGTTCGCACCCGCGTAACCGCCCTCGCCCAGCTGCCCATTTGGTGTAGTCTGCCCCAAGGCCGTATTAACCGCCTCGGCCCTCTGCAGGGCCTCCTGCCAAGTGAAGGCCTCTCTCGCGCCGGGCAGGCAGAGGTCGTCAGAGATGTCCGATGGGGTACCGTTGTCCGAGAAGCTATCCCCCTCGGGGCAACGCTTCCATTCCAGTCCGGCGCCAGGGTCGAGCACCGTCGCTCCGCCGTGGAGAACCTCGAAGCGACCCAGCGGGGCACTGGGTCTAACCTTGTCGCTGCAACCCGCTCCCTCGGCGGTGCCCGCCGCCAGAGCCGCCAGGAACAAGAAAGCACAGCCGATTTTCATCTTGGTCTCCTCCCGGAGATTCCGAAGCCGTTTAGGGCATCTCTCATTCACCGCCGCGCACCAAGCGCACTTCGTCTCCCACGGGCGCCGATTTGCTACCTCGACGGGTGAACGGTGGGCCCGAGAGTAATACCCACATTTCGTCTCGAGAGAAACCACCCGGCGTGGCCGACACATAAAAAGTGTTGCCCACGGTGTTCGGAAAATAGCGCAGATCGATCCCCGGCGCGGGGGGCGGCACGCTGTAGTCCGCGATGGAGCGCAGCTCCTGTATCTCGGGCACTCGCCAGTCGGTGAATCCGCACAGCCCGTCGTGCTCGTTGACGTACTTGGGGAAGGTGTAGGTATCGCAGCCCGTATAGTCCCCTGAGGCCGGCAGGGTACCGTTGCAGGAGCCCTGCCCGGCGTGACCCGACCAGCCGCCATTTGTCGCGTTGTCAGGGTTGTACCAGGTGTATACGTGATCCTTATGATGCAAGCTGTTGGGGTCGTTCACCTTGACCTCCCAGGTGCGTCCCGTCACCTCATCGCGAACACAGGTCCAGCGGGTGCCGGCCTCCTCTGAGCCGGTGTCGCTCCAGCTGCTGTCCTGGATCGCGAGGGGCTGCCCGTCCGCGCCCAGCTTGGTGAAGTGGAAGCCGGCATGGCCGTCGCTGTCGTCGCCGGCTGCAATATCCCGGCCGTGATCGGCATCCTGCCCCGGGTAGGACGCCAACGGACAGGGCAAGCCTTCGTCGTCGGCATCCGCACACCCCGTGATCCCGGTGTCGTTGAGTGCTCCTGGGCTCTCCGGCGGGGGGACCGGAGCCTGGGGACATCCGGCCATCACCAGGCCCGCGGCGATGACGAGCGAGATGAGCGACAGACGCGGCGCGGAACTGGGCATGATGAGCTGACTCCTCGAAGGGCGGACATCAAATCGATGTGCAGGGCCAACCGGACAGTGCTGCAAGGCACCGCGCCGGCCGGGCGAGCATTTGAACACCTGCGATGGGGCATGGCCGTCGGAGCCTGGCAAAGAAGCGAATCAGGGGACGGTATACCGATTTCGATAAGAGGAGGGGAGTCATCGCCAGGATGGACCGATTGGTTGTCACTACTTACCCACCTCATCTCACCCAGCGTGGCTGGCACGACCCCGCAGCCGAAGGGCCGAGCCGGGAACGGGCACGCACAGACGCAGGTATACTGTCCCCGCAATCGGCTCCGAATCCGCCCCGCTCGGCCGCTAGCGCCCGTCCCCACGCGAAGTGATATGGTACAGCGGTCCGTCGCCGCAAGAAAGCAAGACCTGCCCCCGGCATCCGTGAGCCCGGCATCCGCTGAAGGTTAGCCGAGCCTATACCTCCCGATAGATCCGCGCCCCGCCGCCGACGAACTCCTCGGCGTTACTCCGGCCATCCCTGGCCTCCGCCCTTCGGGCCAGCGTTCCGCTGTACAAATCTGCTCCCGGAAGATTTGTCTCCCCCATGCCGCGGAGACTCAGACTTCCCGGTAGAGCTCGCCGCCCTGCTCCCGGAATTCGCGGGCCTTCTCCTTCATCCCCTCCTCGACCCCTGCCTCCGTGGCGATGCCCTTGCGGGCGGCGTAGTCGCGGACGTCCTGGGTGATCTTCATGGAGCAGAAGTTGGGGCCGCACATGGAGCAGAAATGGGCGACCTTGTGGGCCTCCTTGGGGAGGGTCTCGTCGTGGAATTCGCGGGCCTTCTCGGGATCGAAGCCGAGGTTGAACTGGTCCTGCCAGCGGAATTCGAAGCGGGCCTTGCTGAGCGCGTTGTCGCGAAGCTGGGCGCCCGGGAAGCCCTTGGCCAGGTCCGAGGCGTGGGCGGCGATCTTGTAGGTGATGATGCCGTCGCGCACGTCCTGCTTGTTGGGCAGGCCCAGGTGCTCCTTGGGGGTGACGTAGCAGAGCATGGCGGTGCCGTACCAGCCGATGTTGGCCGCGCCGATGCCGGAGGTGATGTGGTCGTAGCCCGGGGCGATGTCGGTGACCAGGGGGCCCAGGGTGTAGAAGGGGGCCTCGAAGCAGTCGGCGATCTCCTTCTCGACGTTCTCCTGGACCTTGTGCAGGGGCACGTGGCCGGGGCCCTCGATCATCACCTGGCAGTCGTGGTCCCAGGCCTTTTTGGTCAGCTCGCCGAGCGTCTCCAGCTCGGCGAACTGGGCGCGGTCGTTGGCGTCGGCGATGCAGCCCGGGCGCAGGCCGTCCCCCAGGGAGAAGGAGACGTCGTAGGCCTTCATGATCTCGCAGATCTCGTCGAAGTGCGTGTACAGGAAGGACTCCCGGTGGTGGGCCAGGCACCACTTGGCCATGATGGAGCCGCCGCGCGAGACGATGCCGGTGACCCGGTCGGCGGTCAGCGGCACGTAGGCCAGGCGCACTCCGGCGTGGATGGTGAAGTAGTCCACCCCCTGCTCGGCCTGCTCGATGAGGGTGTCGCGGTAGATCTCCCAGGTGAGCTCCTCGGCCTTGCCGTCCACCTTCTCCAGGGCCTGGTAGATGGGCACGGTGCCGATGGGCATGGGCGCGTTGCGCAGGATCCACTCGCGGGTCTCGTGGATGTTCTTCCCCGTCGAGAGATCCATCAGGGTGTCGCCGCCCCAGCGGGCGGACCAGACCATCTTCTCCACCTCCTCGGCGATGGAGGAGGTGACCGCGGAGTTGCCGATGTTGGTGTTGATCTTCACCCGGAAGTTGCGCCCGATGATCATGGGCTCGAGCTCCGGGTGGTTGATGTTGGCCGGGATGATGGCCCGGCCCCGGGCCACCTCGGAGCGCACGAACTCGGGGGTGATCTCCTCGGGGATGGCCGCCCCCCAGGACTCGCCGCGGTGCTGGCGCAGGAGCCGCGCATACCGCGGGTCCTCGCGCAGCTCCTGAAGGCGGCCGTTCTCGCGGATGGCGCAGAACTCCATCTCCGGGGTAACGATACCCTGGCGCGCGTAGTGCATCTGGGTGACGTTGGCGCCGGCCTTCGCGCGGCGCGGGGCGCGGATGTGCTCAAAGCGCAGGTGCGCTAATGAGCGATCACTCTGGCGGTGGAGTCCGTAATCGGAGGTGGGGCCCGCCAGAAGCTCGGTGTCGGCGCGCTCCGCGATCCAGACGGCACGCACGTCCGGCAGGCCCTTCATCAGGTCGATGCGCGCCTCCGGATCGGTGTAGGGGCCCGATGTGTCATAGACCGTAATGGGCGGGTTGCGCTCCACCCCGTCGCTCGAGTGGGTCTCGGCCTGGGCGATCTCGCGCATGGGCACTCGCAGGTCCGCCCGCGATCCCTGGACGTGGATCTTGCGCGAGGCGGGAAAGGGCCGGGTGACCTCCTCGGACAGCTCGGCGGTCTTGCGGGCGAATTCCTCGGGGATGGCGCTCATGGTGGTGCTCCTGTTGCGGGAGCTGAGCGCGCCGTGCGCGGTCAGCTTCCCTCCACCGGTACGAACCGGATCAGGTTCCAAGGGTCTCTCTCAGCCCGCGCAATCTCCGCGGGCACCCCTAGCTGTATACGTCAGTCTTCTCTAGGTCCTTCCATGCCATCCATGGCAAGATTCCGGGGGGCTACGCTCACCCCCGGCCCCGCCGTCCTGGGGGGTCGTTCGGCAAGCTGCGAATGTTCACTGGACATTCGGTCGTGCCCAGCCCGACGGCTGAACAGCCGACCATAATGGACGGTCATTCCGGATGCAAGGCAAGCGCTCGCGCGGCGTGCGGGCGTCCAGCCCGCCCGGCGGCGAAGTACTGTCTGGAGAAGGGGCCGGATCAGGCCCCCGGGTGTCGGGGGAATCGGGTCTCCAAGCCCGGGTGCCCATGGGCCAGGGTTTAGCGCTAAGCCAGGTTGTCTCTGACCAGGGCCAGGATGCCGGCGTCGAGCTTGTCCCGGTGCACCCGCTCGTCCAGGACCCGGAGAATGCCCCGCGGCGCCATGGACCGCCGGTAGGGACGGTCCTGGGCCCGGGCCTGCAAGACGTCGGCGGCGGCGGGCAGCTCGTCGATCTCGGGCTGCGCCCAGCCCAGCTCGCGGGCGCACTCGCCGGCCATCACTGCCACCCGCTTGCCGTGGTGGACGTCGTCCACGCCGACCAGGTCGAGGGCGTCGGAGAGCGAGACCACGACCTGCCGGCGGAGGTTCAACTCGAAGCGCTGCGCATGCATCGGCGCTCGTCCGCAGGGACATCCCCATTAATAAGGTTATCGGAATTCGGGCCGCCCGGGGTCCCGGCAGCTTGCGCCAGATCAGCGGATCGGAGCGCCGCAGGATTCTTGCCTGCCCCCGGCAAACCCCCTAAGCTACGGGTCCGTTCGTGGTCAGACAGCCCGGTCGAGAGGTAGAACCGATGGTGATGGAGCAGAGCGAGCTGGAGAAGGCGCGCTTCAACATGATCCACCAGCAGATCCAGACCTGGGAGGTGCTGGACCGCAGGGTGCTGGACCTTCTGACCCAGGTGCCGCGCGAGCGGTTCGTGCCCGAAGCCTACATCGGGCTCGCCTTCGCCGACACCCAGGTGCCGATCGGGCACGGCGAGCGGATGATGGAGCCCAAGCTGGAGGCCCGCATGCTCCAGGCGCTGGACGTCAAGCCGGACGACCGGGTGCTGGAGATCGGCACCGGCAGCGGCTACGTCACCGCCTGCCTGGCCCGGCTGGGGGCACGGGTGACCAGCCTGGAAATCCACCAGGACCTCTCCGACGCCGCCGAGGGACGCCTCGAGGCACAGGGCATCGCGAACGCGGAGCTGGTCGTGGCCGACGCCATGGCGGGCATCCCGGCAGACGGGCTGTTCGACGTGATCGCGGTCACCGGGTCCATGCCGATGCGCGACAAACGCTTCCATCGCTATCTGAGCAACGGGGGCCGCCTGTTCATGGTGGTGGGCGAAACGCCGGTCATGGAGGCGCTGCTCGTCACGCGCACCGGGGACAACGCCTGGCACGAGGAGTCCCTGTTCGAGACCGAGCTGCCCCCGCTGGTCAACGCACCCCGTCCCGATCGCTTCGACTTCTGATTCCCCGGGAGGGCGCGCCCCGTGCGCAACTTCACCGCCTCCGAGCTGAAAATCCACCTGGAGCGGACGGACGACGAGCCCCTGCTGCTCGATGTGCGCGAGCCCTGGGAGTTCCAGATCTGCCGCCTGGAGGGGTCCGAGCTGGTGCCGATGCGCGAGATCCCCCGGGTGGTTGAGGAGCAGGTGCTGGACCGGGAGCGTGAGATCGTGGTCATCTGCCACCACGGCATCCGCAGCCGGCAGGTGGGGCTGTACCTGGAGCACCAGGGCTTCGAGGACGTGATCAACCTCCAGGGTGGCGTGGAGGCCTGGGCACGCGAGGTGGACCCCTCGATGCCCCAGTACTAGCCCTGCGGCCGGCCCGGGCGGGCCGGCCGCACCGACGGGAGGATCGGCCTGCGCCGCCCTTCCCATGCGACCCCACGCCCGCCGCGAGGCCGGGCACCGCAGGAGGCATGCGCATGAAGACACCCACCCAGATCCAGAAGCTCGAGCTGTGCAACTCGCGCGCGTCCCAGCTGCTCGTCGTGGACGTGCAGGAGCGCCTGTGCAACGCCATGCCCCAGGAGTGCCTCGCCGCGGCCCTGAAGAACACGACCCGGCTTCTGGATGCCGCCAACGCCCTGGAGATTCCGGTGATCATCACCGAGCAGTACCCTGAGGGCCTGGGCGCCACCCTTCCCGAGGTCGGCTCCCACCTCCCCCCCGGCGTGGCGCCCATCGAGAAGACCAGCTTCTCCTGCTGCTCGGCGCCGGGCTTCGAGGGCCGCCTGGTCAAGCAGGAGGAGCGCCACCAGGTGATCCTGGTGGGAATTGAGACGCACATCTGCATCCTGCAGACCGCCGCCGGGCTCCAGCACTGGGGCTACCGTGTGTTCGTCGCCGCCGACACCGTCTGCTCACGCAGTCCCGCGATCCGGGAGAACGCGTTGCACCGCATGCGCCAGGGCGGCATCATCGTGACCAACACCGAGTCGGTGGTGTTCGAGTGGATGGGCGACGCCCGCCATCCCAAGTTCAAGGACATATCCCGCATGTTCCGCTGACCGGAGGCGCGCCATGGAGCCCTTCGCGGACACCCCCCCGGATTTCGACGATCCGCTTGGCCTGCTCGGCGCCTGTCACGACCGGATCCGCCGCCACTGCGAGATCCTGATCCGGCTCGGCCAGCGCCTGGTGCGGGACGGCCCGGACGCCGAGGTCCGCGAGGCCGCCGCGGCGGTACACCGCTACTTCGCCCTGGCCGCCGCCAACCACCACCAGGACGAGGAGCTGGACCTCTTTCCGCTCCTGCGCAGCGACCCCGAGCTCGGCGCCCTGCTCGACACGCTCGGCGGGGAGCACCGGGCCCAGGAGCAGGCCTGGACGCGCCTCGCCCCCGGGCTCGCCGACCCCGACGCCATTGACGACCCCGCCGCCTGGGCCCGCGCCGCCGGGGCCTTCGCCCGGGACAACCTGCTGCACGTGGAGACCGAGAACCGCCTGCTCCTGCCGCGCGCCGCGGAGATGCTCGATGCCGCACAGCTCAGCGGCCTGGGCAAGGCCATGGCCAGGAGACGGGGAACGAAAGACAGTCGAGAGTAGGAATTAGACAGTAGGCACGGGGCGCGGAGCCAAGGTCGTCGTCGGAGGAACCCTTCGGGTGGCGATCCCGGTGCCGGATCGAGGTCCTTTCGCCGCCTCACAAGACCGCCGGGAGCGGGCTTGCGCGTCAGCCCCGCGGGGGCGAGGCGGATGGATGCGCCGAGGAACGGCCGCTCCCACGACCCTCGCGTCTTGCCGTCCGGCGTCGTTGCTCAGCCGGACCTGCGCTCCCCGAGCAACGCGTCGATGAGCGCCATGAGCCGGTCCAGGGCGCCCCGGTTCTGCTGCACCACCCGCCGGCCGTTCTCGCCGTAGCGGCTGCGCTCCTGGGCGTCGGTGAGCCAGTTGGCGACGATGGAGCCCAGCTCCTCGACCGTGTCCACCCGCACCGCCGCCTGGGCGTCGAGCAGCAGGGCGGAGATGGCGGCGAAGTTGAACATGTGGGGCCCGAACAGCACGGGCACGCCCAGGGCGGCGGGCTCGAGCACATTGTGCCCGCCGTGCGGGATCAGGCTGCCGCCGACGAACGCCAGGTCCGCCGCCGCCAGGAAGATGGGCAGCTCGCCCATGCTGTCCCCCAGGAAGACCCGCGTCCCGGGCCCGCAGGGGCGGTGCTCGGAGCGGCGCACGATCTCCAGGCCGCGGCGCTCGCAGAGCTGGGCCACGCGGTCGAACCGCTCCGGATGGCGCGGCACGAGCACGAGCAGCGCGCGGTCCACTGTGCGCAGGACCCGCTCGTGGGCCTCCAGGACCTGCTCGTCTTCCCCCTCGTGGGTGCTGGCGGCCACCCAGACAGGGCGGTTCTCTCCCCACAGCCGCTGCACCACCTCGCCCTGCTCCAGGACGCTGGCGGGCAGGCGCACGTCGAACTTGATGCTGTTGGTCACCTGGACCGCAGCGGGGTCCGCACCCAGCGCGATGAACCGGCGGGCGTCGTCCTGCGCCTGGGCGGCGATCACCGAGAGATCGCCGAGCACCGACCGGGTGAAGCGTCCGAGGCGCGCATAGCCGCTCGCCGAGCGCTGGGACAGGCGTGCGTTTGCGAGCAGCGTGTGCACCCCACGCGTCCGGCAGGCCCGCAGGATGTTGGGCCAGATCTCGGTCTCCATGAATATTGCCAGTCGGGGCTCCACCCGGTCGAGGAACCGCGCGACCGCCCGCGGCACGTCATAGGGGGCGTAGACATGGGTGACGGCCTCGCCGAACAGCTCGGTCACCCGCCTCGATCCGGTCGGGGTCGTGGTGGTGACGCACAGCGGAAGGCCGGGATGGGCCTTGAGCAGACGGTTGACCAGGGGCACCGCCGCCTGGACCTCGCCGACGGAAACCGCGTGGATCCAGATGCCCCGGGGGGCGACCTCCGGCAGGTCGCGGCCGAAGCGCTCACCCCAGCGCCTGCGGTACGCCGGAGCCCGCAGGCTGCGCCACAGCAGGCGCAGCACCACGCCCGGCATGAGCAGGTGCAGGCAGACGGTGTAGAGGCGGTACATGGCGGGGCTCCCTCAGCGCTCCATGGTATCCGGCGGCAAACCCTGCAACAATAAGCATCCACGCCGGATGACCGGCCATTCCACGCAATTGCCAGACCCTCCAAGGCTCCCTCCCGCGCATGTCGGCCTCAGCCTTTCGGAATACGCTTTACGGACGCCTGCTCGGCCACGTCTTCCCGCACTGGCGGATCCTGGCGGTGTCGTTCGCGAGCACGGCCGTCCTGGCCGCCACCGAGCCGGCCATGCCCGCGCTGCTCAAGATCCTGCTCGACGGCAGCTTCGTGGAACGCGACAACACCCTGGTCCGACTGATGCCGCTGGCCATCGTGGCGCTGTTCCTGGTGCGCGGCCTGGCGGGCTTCGTCAGCAACTACTCGACGGGGTGGATCGGCTCGCGGCTGGTCACCGACCTGCGCGAGATCATGTTCCGGCGCCTGATGCGCGTACCCATGGCCTTCTTCGACGAGCATGCCTCGGGGGTGGTCCTCTCGCGCTTCACCTACGACGTCAACCAGGTGACCAAGGCGGCCACCAACGCCTGGGTGACCGTGGTCCGCGACTCGCTGGCGGTGATCGGGCTGCTGGGCTGGATGTTCTGGCTGAGCTGGGAGCTGACCCTGTTCACCCTGGTGATCGTGCCGCCCATCGGGCTGGCGATCCGCATCGCCAGCCGCCGCCTGAGACGCCTGAACCGGGCCAGCCAGCAGCAGATGGGCGGGCTCAACCACGTCATCCGCGAGGTGCTCGGGGCGCAGCGCGAGATCCGGGTGTTCGGCGCCGACGACTACGAGATCCGCCGCTTCAACGCCCGGGCCAACAAGGTCCGCCAGATGTACAACAAGACCATCGCCACCACGGCGGCAAGCGTGCCCATCGTGCAGCTGTTCATCGCCGTGGCCCTGGCCGCCCTGGTCTACTTCGCCATGCTCCAGACCGGCGACGAGGCCTTCACGGTCGGCGCCTTCGTCTCCTACTTCGGGGCCATGGCCATGCTGTTCGCCCCGATGAAGCGCCTGACCAAGGTGAACGACGACATCCAGCGCGGCCTGGCGGCGGCGGAGAGCGTGTTCTTCATCGCCGATCAGCAGGTGGAGGCCGACCCTCCACAAGCCGAGCGCCTGGGCCGGGTCCGGGGGGACATCCGCTTCGAGCACGTCTCCTTCCGCTATCCGGGGCAGTCCGGGGACGCGCTCGACGACGTGGACCTGCACATCCCCGCCGGCACGACCGTGGCCCTGGTGGGGGCCTCGGGCAGCGGCAAGACGACCCTGGCGAACCTGATCCCTCTGTTTCTGCGCCCGCAGGCCGGGCGCGTCCTGCTCGACGGGCGCGACATCACCAGCCTCCCCCTTCGCGATCTGCGCGGCCAGATCGCGCTGGTCAGCCAGCAGGTGGTGCTGTTCGACGACACGGTGGCGGCCAACATCGCCTACGGCCGGCAGGAGGAGGTGGGCCGCGCCGAGCTCGAGCAGGCCGCGTCCATGGCCCACGCCTCCGAGTTCATCGACCACCTGTCCGCCGGCATGGACACCGGGGTCGGGGAGAACGGCGCTCAGCTCTCCGGCGGGCAGCGACAGCGAATCGCCATCGCCCGCGCCCTGGTGAAGGACGCGCCCATCCTGATCATGGACGAGGCCACCTCGGCCCTGGACACCCACTCCGAGCGGCGCATCCAGGCGGCCATCGAGACGGTCTCCCGCGGGCGCACGTCCGTCGTCATCGCCCACAGGCTCTCGACCATCGAGAACGCGGACCTGATCGTGGTGCTGGACCGGGGCCGGGTGGTGGAGACCGGCACCCACGGGGAGCTCCTGGCCCGCGATGGGCACTACGCCGCCCTGCACCGCGCCCAGACCTCCGGGGACCGGGAGCAGGTGGCATGAGCGCCGTGCCGGCGAAGGCAGCACCGCCCTCCCTGCTCGACCCGCAGCTGCTCGCCCCCCGGTACTGGGGCACCTGGCTGGGCCTGGGGCTGCTGCGGGCGATCCACGGCCTGCCCTGGCGCTGGCAGCTGGCCGTCGGGCGGGGCATCGCCAGCGGCTTCGGCTGGCTGCTGAAGCGGCGCGCCCGGATCGCCGAGCGCAACCTCGAGCTGTGCTTCCCCGGGATGCCGGCGGAGGAGCGGGCTCGGCTCGTGCAGCGCCACATCCGGGCCCTGGGCATGGCCCTGCCCGAGACCGCCATGAGCTGGTGGGCGTCGAACGAGCGCCTGGCGGCCATGGGGGAGGTCCGGGGGGTGGAGCACTTCCAGCAGGCCATGGCGCGCGGCAGGGGAGTGATCCTGATGACCGCCCACTTCACCACCATGGAGCTGGCCGCGCACATCCTGTTCCAGCATGCCGAGTTCGACGCCATGTACCGGCCGATGAAGAATCGGCTCATGGACGCGGTGGTGGAGCGGGCCCGCAGGGTAAGGGGCAACACCGTCTTCCGCCGCGACGACCCCCGCGCCATGCTGCGCAGCCTCAAGCGCGGGCACGCCGTCTGGTACGGCCCGGACCAGGACTACGGGCGCCGCCACAGCGTGTTCGCCCGCTTCTTCGGAGTGACCGCCGCCACAATCACCAGCACGGCGCGATTCGCCGCCCTGACCGGCGCCGCGGTGGTGCCCTTCTTCCCCCGCCGACTGCCCGACGGGCGCTACCTGATCGAGGTGATGCCCGCCCTGGAGGGCTTCCCCAGCGGCGACGCCCTGGCCGACGCCCAGCGCGTCAACGACCTGATAGAGTCGTGGGCAAGGCAGGCCCCCGAGCAGTACCTGTGGATCCATCGCCGGTTCAAGACCCGGCCGGTGGGGGAGGCGGGGATATACTGAAACATCTCCGGAGACATCGGGCGGCACGACGATTCGCGGAGGCTCCCGGTGGGAAGGCTCGGGTAGACAGCAGCCGGTAAACACAACACACGGCGGGCGGGCAGGCGCAGGACCCGCTCCGAGCGGTCGGGCCGGGCGGCGGACCCCGGCCTACAGACAGGACGTCCTGGAGCGGTGCGGACAGGGAGGCGGGTCCCTGTGCCGCCTGGGAGAGCCGTGTACCAGGTTGCACAACGACAACACGATCCATACGGGAAGCAAATCATGCTGAGAAACTTCATCGCGTCCATCACCCGCAACGGCCTGAGCCTGTTCGGAACCGGTATCGCGATTGCGAGCCTCGTTCTCATCGTCAGCCTGTTCGTCATCGAGCAGATCGGATTTGAGGGCGGCCCTTACCTCGGCATCCTGACCTATCTCATTCTGCCGGCGATCTTCGTCACCGGACTGATCCTCATTCCGGTCGGCTCCATGCTCTACCGCCGTAAGCTGCATCGGCTTCACGGTGGGGAGAAGGCGCCATTGCTGCCGGTCTTCGACCTGAACAGCGCCAAGACCCGTCGCTGGCTGTTGATCCTGACGGGCGCGACGATGGTCAACGTGGTCATACTCGCGGCCGCCGCCTACAAGGGCGTGGAGGTCATGGAGTCCGTCGAGTTCTGCGGCCTCGCCTGTCATTCGGTCATGGAGCCCGAGCACACCGCGTATCAGCGGTCGGCCCATTCGCGGGTTTCCTGCGCCGAGTGCCATATAGGCCCGGGCGCCGACTGGTTCGTGAAGTCCAAGCTGGACGGCACATGGCAGGTCATTGCGGTGGCATTCGACCTGTATCCCCGCCCGATTCCGACCCCGCTGCACGATCTCCGTCCCGCCCGCGAGACCTGCGAGCAGTGTCACTGGCCGAACAAGTTCATCGGCGACAAGCTGAGCGTGCGGACGCACTATGCGGACGACGAGGACAACACGGAGCTGACGACGGCCCTGCTGCTCAAGGTCGGCGGCGCCGAGGGCGGGCGGGCACACGGCATCCACTGGCACGTGGACCCCGGGGTGCAGATCCGCTATCGCTCGGACCCGTCGCGCGAGGAGATCTACGAGGTGGAATTTACCAACGGCGCCGGGGAGACGAGGGTCTTTTCCGACAGGGGCGCGCCCGAGCAGGGCGGTGAATGGCGCACCATGGACTGCGTCGACTGTCACAACCGTCCGAGCCACAAGTACTTCTCGCCCGACCACGAGGTCGACCGGGCCCTGCGTGACGGCCGCATCGACCGCTCCCTGCCTTTCATCAAGCGCGAGGCCGTGCGCATCATCAACGCGAAGTTCCCGTCGCACGAAGAAGCCCGCACCGCGATTTCGGCGCAGCTCGAGAGCTATTACGCGGAAAACCATCCCGAGGTCGCCGCGGCCGAGGCCGACGCGATCGAGTCGGCGGCGGAAGCGCTGGGCGATCTGTACTCGTTGAACGTGTTCCCGAACATGAAGGTCTGGTGGAACACCTACCCGGAGCATATCGGCCACCAGCAGTCGGCCGGGTGCTTCCGCTGCCACTCCCGAGGCATGCGGACCGCAGACCGCGAGAGCATTTCGAAGGACTGCGACCTCTGTCACACGATTCTGGCCGAGGATGAGCAGTCTCCCGAGATTCTGACGGTCCTGAATCGGTGAGGCGGGGACCGGGCCGGCGGGGGGCCGGGCGCGCCTGCGGGGGAGCGATCTCCGGCGGGAGTTGCGCGCGCCGACGGGGTGCGGTCAGCCCCGGCGGATGGCGTCGATGACCGCGCTCGTGGAGCAGCCCTCGACGTAGTCGAGGACCACCACCTGCCCGCCGGTCTCCTGCACACACCGGGCCCCGGCGATCTGCGCGGGGCGGTAGTCGCCGCCCTTGACCAGCACGTCGGGCCGGACCGCGCAGATCAGCCGCTCGGGGGTGTCCTCGGAGAACGGCACCACCCAGTCCACTGCGCGAAGCCCTGCCAGCACCGCCATGCGCTGGTTCAGGGCGTTGACGGGGCGCCCCGCGCCCTTGAGCCGCCGGACGGAGTCGTCGTCGTTGACCGCCACCACCAGCCGGTCACCCAGCTCGGCCGCCTTCTCCAGGTAGCCCACGTGCCCGGGATGGAGCAGGTCGAAGCATCCGTTGGTGATCACCACCCTCTCACCCCGCGCCCGCGCCTGGCGGGCCAGCTCGATCAGCCGCGCCTCGCCCACCACGCCGTGCGCTGCGCCCGCGGCGGCCCCGAGCTCGCGCTCCAGTTCCTCGATACCGACCGCGGCCGTACCGAGACGCCCGACCACCAGGCCGGCGGCGGTGTTGGCGAGGGACGCACACTCGGCGAGGGTAAGGCCCGCGGCCATGCCGGCGGCCATGGCGGCGACCACCGTGTCCCCCGCGCCCGTGACGTCGAACACCTCGCGCGCCCGCGCCGGCAGGTGCAGGGGCTCTCCGTCCCGCGGCAGCAGCGTCATGCCCCGCTCGCTGCGGGTCACAAGAAGGTTGTCGATGCCGGAGGCATGCAGGAGGCGCCCGCCGCTGGCGGCGATCTCCTCGTCGCTCTCGCCCGCACCGCCCGCGGCCCGGAACTCCCCGAGGTTGGGGGTCACCAGCGCCGCCCCGTGGTAGGCGGCGAAATCCCGCCGCTTGGGATCGACGATCACGGGCTTGCCCGCCGCCCGGGCGCGGCCAATCAGCGCCTGAGGGTCCCCGAGCGTGCCCTTACCGTAGTCCGACAGAACCACCGCGTCGCAGCCGTCCAGACGCTCCTCGAACCGTTTCAGAAGATCGGGGGTACGCACTCCGCGGAAGTCCTGCTCGAAGTCCAGACGGATCAGCTGCTGGTGGCGGCTGACGACGCGGAGCTTTGAGATGGTGGGGGCCGCGGGGACCCGCATCAGGGCCGCCCCGCAGCCGCGCTCAGCGAGCAGGGCCTCCAACCGGCCGGCGGCGGTATCCTCGCCCACCAGGGCGACGACCGCGGCCTGCCCGCCCAGGGCGGCGACATTCGCGGCCACGTTGCCCGCGCCGCCCAGCCGTTCCTCCTCGCTGCGCACGTGCACCACGGGCACCGGCGCCTCGGGGGAGATGCGCTCGCTGTCGCCGTACCAGTAACGGTCGAGCATGATGTCCCCGACCACCAGCACGCGGGCATCCCTCAGCCGCCCGAGCCCGCTCAGCGGCATGACCTGGGCTCCTCTGGCGGGCTCACGGCGTTCCTCCAGGCTGCTCCTGGTCTGCGGCCAGCGCCTGGCGGCGCTCACGCAGGACGAAGTGCAGGTTGCGCATGTAGATCAGCAGCCCGCCCGCCTGCCCGACCATGAACACCGGATCCATGCGATAGACGGCGTAGCTCAGGAGGGTGGCCCCGCCGCCGATGCTGAAGTACCAGAAGGCCACCGGCACCACGCTTCGCCGCATCCGCTCGCTGGCGAGCCACTGCACGAGAAAGCGCGCGGAGAACAGGGCCTGACCCATGAAGCCGACTGCCAGCCAGACGGACTCAGTGCTCATCTACCGCTTCCTCCTCTTCGATCTCCGCCATCCTGGCCCGGCGCTGCAGCCAGGCCACACCCATGAGGTCCACGATGCCCACCCAGAGGCGGTCGAGCGTGCCGTAGTTGGAGCGGCCGCGCTCGCGGGGCCGATGATTGACCTCCAGCGACCGCACCTCGCCCCCGTCACGGCGGATCAGGGCCGGGAGGAAGCGGTGCATGTGGTCGAAATAGGGGAGCCGAAGGTAGGCCTCCCGGGAGAGCACCTTGAGCCCGCACCCGCTGTCCGGCGTGTCGTCCCTCAGCAGGCGATTGCGCACGCCGTTGGCCACTCGGGACGAGAAGCGCCGCCAGGGCGTATCCCGCCGGCTGCGCCGGTGGCCGATGACCATGCGCAGATTCCGCGGCGCCTGCGGGTCCCCCAGGGCGTCGAGCAGACGGGGGATGTCCGCCGGGTCGTTCTGGCCGTCTCCGTCCAGGGTGACCAGCCAGGGGGCCCGCGCGGCACTCACCCCGGTGAGCACGGCCCGGCTCTGACCGCAGCTCTCCCGGTGCCGGATCACCCGCAGCCTGGGGTAGCGTACCCGGGCGGCACGCAGGCGATCGCGCGTATCGTCCGTGCTGCCGTCGTCGACGTAGATGACCTCGAATTCGCCCCGCCCGCGAAGCGCCTCATCGATCTCGGCGAGAAGGGGATCGATGTTCGCGGCCTCGTTGCGAACAGGGACTACGACGGACAGGTCCATCTCGGGGGTCAGGTCAAGGCTTGGTGGCTGGAGCGGCTGGGGCTTGCGGGTGCCGCGCCCGCGGCGGCGCCCGGTTCGAGGGGTACAGACTGTACTCCAGGCCCGGCGGGGGCGCAATCGGACGCCGGCCGTGCCGCTGACCCCGGTCACGGGGCGTCGGCCAGAATGACGACCACGCGGCCCACCTCCTCCCGCGCCGCCGCCCGGTAGCCGGCTCCAAGCAAGCGTTCCGGGATCTCTTCGGGGGGCAAGCCCAACCTCTCCTCGAGATAGGCGGGGATCAGCAGACAGCGCCTGACCGGCGGACCGAGGGGGGTCCGGGGACGTGCGTCCCGTGCCGCACGGGCGATGTCGTCGGCATTGAGGCGGCCGAACTCCAGGGGGATCCGGTCGAAGGCGATGTCCGATCGGCCCAGGTGGTACTCGGCCGCCAGAAACTGCTTGTGGACCACCGTCACCCGGCACTCGGCGACAGGGCCGCTCTGGAGGTGGCGGACGACCGCACGCCAGTCCGGGTACGGCCAGGTGTGCAGCAGGGCGGCGACGACTCCGAGCAGGAGCACGACCAGCAGCGTCGGCAGGAGCGCCCGGACCGCCCGCGACCGGCCCAGCCCGAGGGCCCCGGCGGCGACCAGCGTGCTCTGGGCGATGATGGGCACGCTGAAGTAATGGTGCACAATGAACGGGTTGCCCCAGACGCCCGCCAGCATGAGCAGAAGCATGAACGCGGGAGGCATCGCCCAGAGAAAGACCCAGAAGCGGCCCAGCCAACCCAGGCGCCGTGCACCACGGATGGCAAGCGCCACCAGGCCGAGCGCCGCCGCCACCCGGGCGATAGCGATGGCGCTGTCCGGCTCCACCTCGCGCACCGCCAGACCGGCCAGTCTGACC
>JASFUT010000012.1:0-24634 GCA_050050175.1 Chromatiales bacterium | reverse complement strand
GTCCACGCCGATGAGCTCGAGCGGTCCCGCGCCCTGTTGTTTCTCAGGCAGAGTCGCCTGCGGCGCCGCGGGACCTGTGCACCATCTCCATGGCGGTCTCAAGGGCGTACTCCAGGCTCCCGGAGCCCGCCCCTCCGGTCCCGGCCAGCTCCAGGGCGGTGCCGTGGTCCACGGAGGTGCGGATGAACGGCAGACCCAGGGTGATGTTCGCCGCCCGGCCGAAGCCTTCGTGCTTGAGCACCGGAAGGCCCTGGTCGTGGTACATCGCGAGCACGGCATCGGCGCCTTCCAGCCTCGGCGGGGTGAACAGGGTGTCCGCTGGCAGCGGCCCGATCAGGTCCATCCCGGAGGCCCTGAGACGGCGCAGCACCGGCTCGATCACCTCGATCTCCTCGCGTCCCAGGTGGCCGCCTTCCCCCGCGTGGGGGTTGAGGCCGCAGACCAGGATGCGGGGCCGCAGGATTCCGAAGCGGGCCTGCAGGTCAGCGTCCAGCACCTGGATGACGCGCTCCAGTCGCTGCGGGGTGATCGCCGCCGGGACCGCGGAGAGGGGAAGGTGGGTGGTCGCCAGGGCTACGCGCAGCCCCGGCGTGGCGAGCATCATTACCGGGGTGCCGCCGGCGAGCTCGGCCAGAAACTCCGTGTGGCCGGTAAAAGCCATGCCGGCGTCGTTGATGTTGCCCTTGCTCACCGGGCCGGTCACCAGGGCATCGAAGACGCCCTCCATGCATCCCCAGGCGGCCCTTCGGAGGGTCTCCAGCACGTACTGCGCATGAGCGGGGCTCAGACGTCCGCACTGCTCGGGCTCCGGCAGGCCGACCGGGAGCACCTGGAGCGAGCCGGGCTCGTGGGCGGCCCGGGGATCGAATTCGCGGAGATCCAGGCGCAGGCCCAGGCGCTCGGCACGGCGTCTGAGCAGGTCCGGATCCGCCACCGCCACCAGCCGGGCCTCCAGCCGGAAGCCCGCCAGCGCAACGGCCAGGTCGGGCCCGATGCCCGCCGGATCCCCCGGCGTGAACGCGATCCGTGGCGGCGCGGCGGGGGAGCGCTCCGTCATCAGCGCCCGTCGAGGCGGATATCGACGTAGGCCTGATCCCGCAGGCTGCGCACGTACAGCTCGATGGCCTCGCTCGCCTTGCGGTTGCGGATCGCCTCGCGGGCGGCCGCGATCCTGGCCTCGGCAGTGCTGTCGTACTGGCGGCGATCCAGCACCTGGACGATGTGCCAGCCGAACGGCGTCTGGAACGGCTCGCTGATCTCGCCCGGCTGCAGGCGGTCCATGACCCGCTCGAACTCGGGCACGGTGTCGCCGCGGTTCACCCAGCCCATGTCACCGCCGCTGATTGCGGACGCCTTGTCGTCGGAATGGGAGCGTGCCAGAGCGGCGAAGTCGTCACCCGAGAGGATGCGCTCGCGCAGCTGCGCGAGCCGTGTGCGTGCATCCTGGTCCGAGACCACCTCGTTGGTCTTGATCAGGATATGGCGGGCCTTGGTCTGATCGACGAGATGCCGGTCCTGGCCGCCCTTGTAGTCCTCGACCTTGACGATGTGGAATCCGCTGGCGCTGCGCAGGGGCTCGCTGATCTCCCCCCGCTGCATGGTCGCCACGCGCTCGACCAGCAGCGTGGGCAGCTCGCCGGGCTCCAGCCAGCCCAGATCGCCGCCCTTCAGGGCCTGCTGGCCGTCGGAGCTGGCCAGCGCCAGCTCGCGGAAGTCCGCGCCCCCGCGGAGCTTCTCCACCAGCCCCTCCGCCTTCTCGCGGGCCTTCTCGATGTCCTCCGGCGAGGCGCCCTCGGGGGTGGCCACGAGTATATGGAGCAGATGGTAGGCGGAGCGCTCGGGGCTCTCGCGCGCCTCGTTGGCCAGGAAGGACTCCACCTCCTGGTCGGTGACCACGATCCGGCTGACCACCTGCTGCGCCTGAAGCTGACCGATGAGGAGCTCCTTGCGCATCTCCTCGCGGAACTCGTCGAACGGGACCCCGCCCCGCTCCAGCGTCTGCCGGAACTCCTCGAGGGTGAGCCCGTTCTGAGCCGCCAGCCGGGCGATGGCGTCCGTCAGGGTGCTCTCGTCCACCTTGATGCCCGCGCGCTCGGCGGCCGCCAGCTGGAGCTTCTGGCTGATCAGGTACTCCAGCACCTGCTGCTCCAATACCTCCCGCGGGGGCAGCGGCTGGCTCTCCTGACGCAGCTGGGCGACGATCTCCATCATCTTGACGTCGAGCTCCGACTGGAGCACGACGTCGTCGCCAACCACGGCGACGATGCGGTCCAGCTCCTGGTCGGCCGCCATGGCCTTCGCGCTGATCAGCAGCGCCGCGAGCAGGGGAAGGAGACGTATCAGGACACGGGTGTGATGTGCATTCATGGTTGGGATTGCTGCCGTCAGTAGTGGTTGCCGTAACCGAGGATGCCTTTCTCCAGCATGTCGTCGACGCTCGAGCCGAGACTGGTCAGCCCCTTGAGCTCGAGCTGGAGGAAGATGCCCGTGTTCGTGTCGCCGCCGTCGATCAGCTCGTCCGCCCAGTGCCGGCCCACGGCCCGCAGCACCCAGCAGCAGCTGTCGTACTCTATGCCCATGAACGCATCGACGGTCTGGTCGTACTGAAGCGAATACCTCCAGCGCGCCACGGCGTGCAGGCCGGAGCCCAGCGGCCATCGGGCCGACACGTCCGTGTCCTCGGCGAGCCCGCGGCGCAGCCGGTAGGCGAGATTCAGTATGCGGTCGTCGTCGTCATCGTAGTGCAGCTCCGCGGAGCTGCGCTCGGTGCGAGCCTCGTCGGGGTCCCACTCGACCGCTCCGCCGACGGACCAGTTGTTGCCCAGCCGGGCCCTCGCACCGGCTACGAGCGGCGAGGAGCTGTCGGTCTGCGGCCGGGCCCCCGGCAGCTGCACATCCCGGTCCTCGAAGTAGTAGATTCGACCAACGCCCAGGCGCAGACGTTCCGCACCGTCGGCACCGCTGAGCGTGCGCGACTCGAGCGCCAGGGTGAGCTGATTCGCGTCTCCGATGCGGTCGGCCCCGTTGAAGCGGTTCTCGCGGAACAGCGCGTCGAAGGTGAAGTCGCGCTCCGAGCTGTCAAACACCGGGAGCCCGTCCTGGTCCCGGTCCTCGACGTACAGATAGTAGAGCCGGGGCTCCAGCGTCTGGGTAAGGGGGTGGCCGGCGAGGCGGCCGCGCCGCTCGAGCACCAGCCCTGCATCCAGGCTCGCGATGGGCAGGGTCCGATCCGGATCCTCGTCCATGCCCGCGGGGGTGTCTTCAAGGCGGTAGACGGTATGGCGCACGCCGACCTTCGGCCTGACGTAGCCCCAAGGGCGCCGCGCCTCCAGGCTCAGGGCCGGGTAGAGGTCCAGGCGATGGCCCTGGACCGCGTCGTCCTTGCGGAAATAGACATACTCGGTGTCGAGGTGCGCGGTGAGCGGGATTGCGCTCGAGACTGGACGATCCAGGGTGAGCACCGCCTGGGGCAGGCGGCTGTAGGGCCGGTCGGCCTCGGCGATGTCCTCGTCCACTGTCTGGAAGTGCTGCACCCGGCCCAGAAACGACCAGTCGTCGCCATGGTAGCGCAGGTCGCCCCGCCGCTCGAGCTGTCGCTGGCTGGTCAGCGCCAGGCTGTCGCCCAGGTCGTCCAGGTAGTCGCTGTCCGAGACGTAGTTGACGTCCACGTCAGCCGTCCACCGCCGCCCCAGCAGGCCGGTGTGCTCCATGGCGAAGGCGCCCCGGGCGCCGCCCTGTTCCCTCTCGGCATCGTTCGGCAGGATCTCGCCACGCAAGGCGCCCTCGTGGTGCTCGGTGAGGTAGCGCAGCTCCCCGCCCAGCATGATCCCCCGCTTGGTCAGTATGCGGGGGGTGAGGGTCGCGTCCATGTTCGGGGCGAGGTTCAGGTAGTAGGGGGTCGCGACGTCTACGCCGGTGGCGTTGCCGTAGCCGACCGAGGGCGCCAGGAATCCGGACTGGCGTTGAACGCCGACCGGAAAGGTGGCATAGGGCAGATACAGGATCGGCACCCCCTGGAAACGCAGCCGGGCGTTGCGTGCCTCGCCGATGCCCAGGGCATGGTGCAGCTCGATCTCGTCGGCCTGGAGCAGCCAGCCCTCGCGACCGGGCGCACAGGTCGTGTAGCTGATGTCCCGGAAGCGCGAGCGCCTTGCGCCCGCCACCTCCACGCTGCCGGCCTCGCCCCGTCCCCCGGCCTTGGGCAGGTTGTACTCGATGTCCTGCAGGGTCCCCTGGTAGGTCTGGAGGTTCATACGCCCGCCGGCGCTCTCCACGCGCAGGTCCGGGCGCTCGTAGTACACGCTGCCGCGGGCTTCGATGTCCTCGGTGGTGTTGTTGTAGATCACCTCGTCCGCCAGGACCCGCTGGGGGGTCTGGATGATCTCGACGTCGCCGATGAAGCGGGCGGCCTGCTGGTCGGCATAGTACTCCGCACCCGCCGCGCTGATATGGACCCGGTCGTCACCCGGCTCGCCGGGCACCGTTGTCGCAGCCGGTCGTGCCGGTGCGCAGACCGTGTAATCGCCCTCCCGGTAGAGCAGGCTGCCGCGCCCGCCCCGGGCGTAGGCCGTCTGCGGCTCTATGCCCTGCGCTGCGGAGTCGGCGGTTGCCTGTGGCTGCGCCGCCGGGCTTCGGGCGGACGCAGGGGTCGAACCATCGAGCGACCGCTTCGCCGGCTCCGGTGCCGCAGCGTCTTCGCCGGTCGACATCCGCTCCGCCCCGGTCTGCGGCGCGGCGGGCTGCGGCGAAGGCCCAGGGCTCTCGCCGGCCCGGGCGCGCGTTCCGGCCGAAGCGTGCGGCGGGGCGGGCTCGGTCGGCCGGGCATCCGGCGGCGGAGGCCTGGGCGGAGCTTCGGGCAGGGCCGGCCCGGCGGGCGGTTCGGCGGGCTCGGGCGTCGGCTGTGACGGGTCCGCACCCGGGCGGGCCGCGCCGGGTGCTGCCGGAAGCGGTGCGGTAGTGAGGTCCTCGACGGGCTGCGCAGGAGCAGGGCGCTGGGGCGGGGAGGACAGGCCGCCGCCCGGCCCAGGCCGCTCCACCAGGACCCGTTCTCCGTCCTTGCTGCACGCCCACCCCCCCTCGGCGGGCTGGCAGTCCCAGTAGGCGGCCGCCCCCGGCGCGGTCCAGGGTGCGGCCAGGATCGAGCCGACGGCGAGTGGGAGGATTCTCAGTTTACCGGGCACGGCGATTCTCTTGATTATTGGGTTTGCGGCTCGGCCGATCGCCCTCGCGGCCGGATCGTTGTCGGTCCGCTGGACTCTGGCGCGTCCGCTTCGAGGCGGAAAGGGTCCCGGTGTCTGCACGGGTCCGGTGCCGCCCTGACGTTGGCATGGAGACGGGCCGGGCCTCGACGTGAGGCGCCCTAAAATCGCACAGAATGCATTGTTCTTCAATCGCCAGGGTGGGCGTGAGGGGCCGGGACCGAGCGTCTATACTGTCGCCTCCCCATTCTTACCCGACCTTGCGCCGTGCCAGAACGACTCGACCAACTCGATCAGTGGCTCCGCGGACGATGCGGACTGCGGGGGTTCGAGATGGAGCCGGCCTCCGGCGACGCCAGCTTCCGCCGCTACCTGCGGGTGCGTCTTCCCGGGCGCACCTACGTGGCCATGGACGCCCCGCCGCACCAGGAGGACAGCGCCCGGTACGTCGATGTCGCCCGGCGCCTGCGGGCTATAGGGATCAATGTGCCTGAGGTGTACGAGGCCGATCTGGACCGCGGCTTTCTGCTGCTGGAGGATCTGGGCACCGCCCTGTATCTGGACCGGCTCGACGAGGCGAGCGCCGACCGCCTCTACGGCGATGCGCTGGCCGCCCTGATGGTGATTCAGGCCTGCGGACCGCGCGATGACCTGCCGGACTACGACGCCTCCCTGCTGGCGCGGGAGCTTGAGATCTTCCGGGAGTGGCTGCTCGGCCGCCACCTGGGTGTGGAGCTGAGCCGCTCTGAGGGGCGGGTCCTGGACGAGGCGTTCGACCTGCTGATCGGCAACGCCCTGGAGCAGCCCCGCGTCTGCGTGCACCGCGACTACCACTCGCGCAATCTGCTGGTCACCGAGCCCCCGACACCGGGCGTGCTGGATTTTCAGGACGCGGTGATCGGCCCGGTGACCTATGACCCGGTGTCTCTGCTGCGCGACTGCTACGTGCGCTGGCCGCGCGAGCGGGTGGACACTTGGGCAACGGGCTACTTCGATCTGGCGGTTCAGTCCGGTGTGCTGCGCGACGAGCACGAGGGCTCGTTTCCCCGCTGGATGGACCTCATGGGCGTCCAGCGCCACCTCAAGGCCGCCGGCATCTTCGCCCGATTGGACGTGCGGGATCACAAGGGCGGCTATCTCGCCGATATCCCCAGGACCCTCGGCTACGTGCAGGAGGTGGCCGCGAACTATCCTGAGCTTGCGGAGCTGCGCGTTCTCGTCGAGCGCCGGGTCCTGCCGCGGCTGGGCGTCTGAGAGTCCGCTCCGGGGGTCGACTCGGCCATCCGGTCGAGCACCGACACGGCGTGGTCCAGGCTGTCGAACTCGAGGTAATAGGTCGAGCTGCGGTTGATGATGTTGGCGACCGCGCGGAATGCCCGGGGACCGAGCAGCCTGTAGTTGAAGGCGTTCCCGGACAGCTTCAGGAAAGCGCGTCCCTTCGGGAAGGGGTGGAGGCGGGTTTCGACCCGGGTGCGAAACTGGGGGAAGACGACCCAGCCCGGGACGGCCGGCTCGTCGGCGCGTACGGTGCTCTGCGGCGGGGGCATGACGTGCGCCACCCGGCCCTTGCGTGTGCGCGGAAACTCCGGTCCGATGACCGCCTCGTCCGCGAAGGCGCCCAGCACCCCGATGGACTCGTTCTTCAATGCCGCGGGTCGCGGCAGCGCATGCAGCCGCTCGCCGTCGCCCTCCACCACGCCGAACTCGTCCGACAGCAGGCGCCAGCCGCGGTGAATCAGTGCGGCGCACAGGGTGCTCTTTCCCGAGCCGGGCCGCGCAGGGAGGATCAGCGCGCGCCCGTTCTTCTCGACTGCGGCGGCGTGCAGCAGCAGGTACTGGTGCGCCTGCGTGGCGATGCACCAGTTCAGGCCCCACTCGAACAGCGGGAAGGCATGGTCCGCCGGGAACGGGTGGAAGGGTGACTCCTGGTCGCTCAGAAAGCGCACCTGCCCGGCCGCCAGCCGGCGGATCCCGCCCGCCCGCTGCAGGGAGACGGTGAAGTGGATGATGCGCTCGTCCCGCCCCTCGTGGATCCGTGCGTGCCGGTAGAGGAGGCCGAAGACCTCGGCGAAGCCGGGCACGTCGCTTCGCAGGTGTATGTTGAACGGTCCCGCCTCCAGGGTCAGGCCCCTGGCGAGCAGGCTGCCGAGGCCGCGCGGCGACTGGGATTGGACAATCACGGCGGGCCGCCGTCCACGAGCCCGAGCTGGTCGAGCTGCGCGAGCAGGGCGGTCACGGCATGCTCCACGTCCTGATCCGTCCCTGAGAGCCCCTCGCGGAATTCGGCCGTCAGCTCGGCGGCGGTGCGCGGTCGTTCGGCCAGCGCCCGCAGCATGGCCCCCGCCAGCTCGTTCAGTACGTGGGTCTCTCCGGACCGGGGGTTGAACACAAAGTGTTCGTCGTCCCAGGTCTCCCAGAGGAGGTCGCGGAGATCAGTTCCGGATGTCCAAACCCAGGGCCTGGCTGATCCGGGCAAGGATTCCATTGTTGGCGTCGTTCTGGGGGCCGGCGGAGGGGTTTGTTGTGATGGAGGCGTAGCAGGATTGCACCGTGGGTACGCCGTCCTGGAGATCGATGTCGCCGTCCTCGTTCACCAGAACGAGGTTCGGGTCCTGGTCCTCTCCGGTCCCCGCCGTCTCCACGGAGCTGTCGCGAACCGCGGTGTCCTGACCGCAGTCGAAGACACCTTCCGCGAACGCGTCCGGGTTCGGGCAGTCCTCCGCATCGCCGGCGGCGATGAAGGGGGTGTCGCCGTCCGTCGGAAGGTTGAGCTCCTCCTGGTTGGCGACGCACTGGTAGATGCTCGCCGCGGACGCCGCGCTCCCGTTGGCAAGCGTCACCACCACCGGCACGCCCACGCAGCCCTTGATGACTCGACGCCGGGCGGCGAAGCGCGCCCCCTGGTCGTCAGACGCGTTCGCGGCTCGCGCCGCGCGCGAGACACCGTCTAATTCCTTGTCCATCGAAGCGCCCCCGAATTACCCTTGTCCTGCCCCGCTGGCCGCGGCTGGCCGCGGCCAAGGCGAAGCGACCTTGAACGCAAAGTGTAGCCGCTCACCGCAGGATACGGTAGAACCCTTGTATTTCGCACATCTTACACCCGTCCGGCCTTTGAACGGCGCCCCCTGGCGAATGGCCGTCGGGTCAGTAGTGGCCAAAGCTTACGTGAGATCGCCGACAGGAAACAAGCGGGAATTGCGCGGAATGCGGCACAGGTCGGGTCGTACGTGGCGCGATGCGAGGCGGCGTGGCCGGCGGCGCTGACTCCCCCGGCGCGCTGCTGCTCGCGGTCTTCCGCGAGCCTGCCCGGTTCATCCGGCTGACCGAGCGTGAGCGCTCGGGGGTGATCCGCCTGGCCCGGATCAACCTCGTGCTCGGCCGCCTCGCGGCCATGCTGCGCGCCCGGGGCCTGCTGGCGGACTGCAACCAGGCCTGCAGGGGGCTGCTCGAGGCGGGGGCCGTCGAGGCCGCGTATCAGGCGGGCCAGCTGCGCTGGGCCATAGACCGGGTGCTGCATGCCCTGCGGGGACGGGACCTGCCCGTCGTCCTGCTGAAGGGAGGCGCCTATCTGCAATGCGGCCTGCCGATCGCCGAAGGTCGGCTGGTGTCCGATCTGGACATCCTGGTGCCCAGGTCCGCCCTGCGCACAGTGGAGCGCAGCCTGCGCTCCGACGGGTGGGCGATGATGGATGTCGATGAGTACGACCAGCACTACTACCGCACATGGATGCACGAGCTCCCGCCCTTTCAGCATCCCCGCTGGGGGCTGATCCTGGACGTGCACCACAATATCCTCCCGGAGACCAGTCGGCTCCGGCCGGACCCGACGAAGCTCCTGGCGGCCGCCCTGGCGACCCCGCAGCCCGGAGTCGCCGTCCTCGCGCCGTCCGACATGGTCCTGCACAACTGCGTGCACCTGTTTCACGACGGCGATCTGGCGAACGGGCTGCGCGAGCTGCTCGACCTGGACGGTCTGCTGAGGCATTTCTCCGGGGAGCCCGGTTTCTGGCGCAGTCTCCTGGATCGAGGCGCTGAGCAGGGGCTGCTGCGCCCTTTGTACTACGGGATGACCGCGTCCGCGGCCCTTCTGGGCACCCCCGTGCCGGGCGACGTGCAGCACGCCGCTCGCGCCGCCGCGCCGCCCTGGCCGCTGGACCCGGCGATGCGCGGGCTGATCGCCGGCGCGCTGCGTCCCCGCCTTCCGGGCCGGCCGTCGTCGCTCAGGCGGGCGGGCGACAGGCTTCTGTACGTGCGCTCCCACTGGCTGCGCATGCCGCCCGCGCTGCTCGCGCGCCATCTGTTCACGAAGGCGCGCAAGCGTCTCGGTCCCGCGGCTCACGCCTGAGCGCCGCTGCCATGGCCCGGGGCCCGTGGCGGAAATGCGATTCGTCCCAGGTGCTCGGGGGCGCCTCGGAGTCTCAGGCGGGATCGGCCCGCGACGAAGGACTGGGGAGGTCTGACGGCCCGCGCAGGAGGTGGTTCGACACCGCACCGCCCCCGGCGGGGAGGCGTCAGCGCGCGCGCTCCCGGGCGATGGCGCGGTGGCCGATGTCGGTCCGGAAGAAGACCCGGTCCCAGTGGATGCGCCGGACCCGCTCGTATGCCCGCGCCTGCGCATCCGCCACGGTGCGGCCCAGGGCGGTCACGCACAGCACCCGCCCGCCGGCCGTGACCACCTCCCCGTCCTTCTCGGCGGTGCCCGCATGGAAGACCTTGAGGTCGCGGTCCTCCTCGCCCTCCGACTCAAGACCGCGGATCGGGTCACCCTTGGCGTAGGCGTCGGGGTAGCCGCCGGCGGCCATGACCACGCCCAGGGCGGGACGCTCGTCCCAGTCGACGGCCGCCTCGCCGAGCCGTCCCTCCGCTCCCGCCAGGCACAGGGCGACCAGGTCGGAGCGCAGTCTGAGCATGATGGGCTGGGTCTCGGGATCGCCGAAGCGGCAGTTGTACTCCAGGACCCGGGGCGTCCCGTCGGGGCCGACCATCAGGCCGGCATAGAGGAACCCCGTGTAGGGCGCCCCTTCCGCCGCCATGCCGGCCACGGTCGGACGGATCACCTCGTCCATGACCCGCCGGTGGATCTCGGGTGTGACCACCGGGGCCGGGGAGTAGGCTCCCATGCCTCCGGTGTTGGGTCCCTGGTCGCCGTCGTCGCGGGCCTTGTGGTCCTGGGAGCTGGCCATGGGCAGCACGTGCTCGCCGTCGACCATGACGATAAAGCTCGCCTCCTCGCCTTCGAGCAGCTCCTCGACGACCACCCGGTGTCCGGCCTCCCCGAAGCGGTTCCCCGAGAGCATGGCGCGCACGGCATTCTCGGCGGTCCCCATGTCATGGGCCAGCACCACGCCCTTGCCCGCGGCGAGCCCGTCCGCCTTGACCACGATCGGTACGCCCACGCGGTGGAGGTAGCTGAGGGCCTCCGTCTCGTCGGAGAAGGTGCCGTAGGCGCCGGTCGGGATGTCGTGACGGGCCAGGAAGTCCTTGGTGAAGGACTTGGAGCCCTCCAGGCGCGCCGCCGACCGGGTGGGGCCGAAGCAGCGCAGGCCGGCCTGCGCGAAGGCGTCGACCACGCCGGCCACCAGCGGGGCCTCGGGCCCGACGATGGTGAGCCCCACCTCGCGCTCCCGGGCGAGCTCCACCAGGGCCTGGATGTCGTGCGCCGCCACCGGCAGGTTCTCCACGCCGGGCTCGCGCGCGGTGCCGGCGTTGCCCGGCGCCACGAAGACCCTGTCCGCCAGGGGGGACTGGGCTGCTTTCCAGGCGAGCGCGTGCTCGCGCCCGCCGCCGCCGATCACCAGGATGTTCATAGCCCGTTGTATCCCCCCGAACGAGTTCCAGGACATGAGCGAAACGACTTGCGCGTCCGGTCGTCGGCCGGCAGCACCGGATTCGCCGGAAGAGAGTATACAGGCGCCTGATAGGGTCGCCGGTCAGCGGTGAGGGATCACGCCGCGCCGGCTCGATTCGAAGAAGTCCGCGATCTCCAGCGCCTCCCCGCACCCCTCGTCCGCACGCAGCCGTTCCAGGGCGCCAGCCAGGGACAGCCCCGACTTGTAGATCAGGCGGTAGGCGCGCTTGATGGCGGTGCGTCTCTCCTGGTCGAAGCCCGCGCGCTTGAGTCCCACCAGGTTCAGGCCGACGATCTCCGCCCGGTGCCCGTCGGCGGTGACGAAGGGGGGCACGTCACGCGGCACCCCGGTTACGCCCGCGACCATCGCATAAGGCCCGATCCGGCAGAACTGGTGGACGGCGGTGTGCCCGGACAGGAAGGCGTGGTGAGCGACACGGACATGGCCTCCCAGCAGCGCCCCGTTGGCAAAGACGTTCGCGTCTCCCACCCGGCAGTCGTGGGCGATGTGGGCCTGCGCCATGAGGTAGTTGCCGCTGCCGACCACGGTGCGCTCCTCCTTGGAGCCGCGGTGGACGCTGACGAACTCTCGGAAGGTGTTGTCCTCTCCGATCTCGAGCAGGGTGCGCCGGGCCGGGTCATAGCTCAGGTCCTGAGGCGGCGCCCCGAGGACGGCGTCGTGGTGGACCCGGTTGCCGCGCCCCATGCGCGTTCCCGCGTACACCCGCACGCCGCTCTCCAGCACGCAGCCCTCGCCGATCACCACGTCGCCTTCGACGATGCAGTACGGCCCCACCTCCGCCGAGGGATGGATCTCCGCCGAGGGGTCGACGATGGCCGTAGGATGGACGGGCATCAGAATCGCCGAGGGCTCGGGCGCATTGGTCGCTCACCTCCCATGGGCCGAAGCCTGCCCCCTGTCTACCGGCGTCAGTGCCTGAAATGCCGCATCCCGGTGAAGACCATGGCCATGCCGTGCTCGTCCGCCGCCGCGATCACCTCCTCGTCACGCATGGAGCCGCCGGGCTGGATGACCGCGGCGATCCCCACGCCCGCCGCCTGGTCGATGCCGTCTCGGAAGGGGAAGAAGGCGTCGGAGGCCATCACCGAGCCCCGGACCTCAAGCTCCGCCTGCTCGGCCTTTATCGCGGCGATGCGCGCGGAATTCACCCGGCTCATCTGTCCGGCGCCCACACCCACTGTCATCCGGTCCCGGCCATAGACGATGGCATTGGACTTGACGAACTTGGCCACCCGCCAGGTGAACAGCAGGTCGTCCATCTCCCGCTCAGTGGGCGTCCGCTTGCTGACCACCCTGAGGTCGGCGGTGAGGCGCAGATCGGCGTCCTGCACGAGAAGACCCTCGTTGACGCGCTTGAAGTCCAGCCGGTGGGCCTCTTCCACGTTCCACGTGCCGCAGGTCAGCAGCCGGACGTTCTTTTTGGCGGCGACCGCCTCGCCGGCGCCCTCGCCCACATCGGGCGCGATGATTACCTCGACGAACTGACGCTCGACGATCGCCCGGGCGGTCTCCGCGTCCAGGGGCTGGTTGAGCGCGATGATGCCGCCGAAAGCGGATTCCGGGTCGGTGCGGAATGCACGGTCGTAGGCCTCCAGAAGGCTCGAAGCCGTGGCCACGCCGCAGGGATTGGCGTGCTTGACGATGACGCAGGTGGGGCCCTCGTCGAACTGCTTGACGCATTCCAGCGCGGCGTCGGTGTCGGCGATGTTGTTGTAGCTGAGCGCCTTGCCCTGGAGCTGGCGGGCGGTCGCGACCGAGGCCTCCTCCGGGTCGCGCTCCACGTAGAAGGCCGCCGCCTGATGGGGGTTCTCCCCGTAGCGCATCTCCTGGGCCTTGACGAACTGCATGTTGAAGGTGCGGGGGAAGTGCTCCACCCCGCCGCCGGCCCGGGTGCCCAGCCAGTTGGCGATTGCGCCGTCGTAGCCTGCGGTGTGCTCGAATGCCTTGACGGCCAGGTCCAGGCGCAGCGCGTCGCCCACGGCGCCGCTGCCCGCGGTGATCTCGTCGATCACTCGTCCGTAGTCGGCCGCGTCGACCACCACGGTCACGTCGCGATGGTTCTTTGCCGCCGCGCGCAGCAGGGCCGGACCGCCGATGTCGATGTTCTCTACGGCGGTCTCCAGGGTGCAGTCGCTGCGTGCCACGGTCTGCTCGAAGGGGTAGAGATTGACCACGACCAGGTCGATGGGCCGGATCCCGTGCTCGACCATTACGCGGTCGTCGGTGCCCCGCCGGCCCAGGATGCCGCCGTGGACCCTGGGGTGAAGGGTCTTGACCCGCCCGTCCATCATCTCGGGGAATGCCGTGTAGTCGCTTACCTCCACGACGGGAATGCCCTGTCCGGCCAGAAGGCGGGCGGTGCCGCCCGTGGAGAGGATCTCCACGCCGCTGTCGTGCAGGGCGCGGGCGAAGTCCGCCACGCCGGTCTTGTCGGATACGCTGATGAGGGCTCGGGTAATGGCTGCCATGGATTCGGGTTCCTGCTGTGACTTGTCACGGCGGCCGGTCGCAACGCCGGCGCCTGTTGCTTCCATCGGCTGGCGGCGCTCAGCCGAGGTCGTACAGGGAGAGCTTCTTTCGCAGCGTGCTGCGGCTGATGCCGAGCATTTCGGCGGCACGGGTCTGGTTGCCGCCCGCCTGCTCCATGACCTCCTGGAACAGGGGCTGCTCTACCTCGGTCAGGACCATCTGGTAGATCTTGGCCGGGCTGTGGTCGCCAAGCTGAGCGAAGTAGTCCTTCAGCGCCAGACGCACGCACTCCTGGAGCGTCTCCCTCCCTGTGTGCTCCGTGACAGTCAGCCTCTCCACCCCGCGTACCTCCACCGCCGTCTGTTGCCCGTTCATGCCGCAAGCTCCCCCTCCGCTTCAGGCTGGTCAAAGAACGTCCCGATCAGCCGCCGTTGTTCTTCGCTCGACTCGACCCTGTTCAGGCGACGGCGAAACTCCGCTCCCCCCCGGAGCGTCCTGCTGTACCATCCGATGTGCCTGCGCGCGATCCGTACCCCCCGGTACTCGCCGTAGAACGACAGAAGCGCGTCCAGGTGCTCGGTCAGCACGACCCTGACCCAGGCGCTGGCCGGCCCGGGTAATCGCTTTCCCAACGTCAGGTAGTAGTCGATCTCCCTGAAAATCCAAGGGCGCCCCTGGGCGGCGCGCCCGATCATGAGCCCGTCGGCCCCGGTTCGATCAAGCACCTCCCGCGCCTGCTCGGGCGTTTGGATGTCTCCGTTGGCGATGACGGGGATCCCCACCGCGCGCTTCACGCTCCCGATCGTGTCGTACTCGGCCTGTCCCGAGAAGCCGCAGGCGCGGGTGCGGCCGTGGACCGCGATCGCCTGAATCCCCGCCGCCTCCGCGATCTGTGCGATGCGCACGGCATTGCGGTGGTCGGGGTCCCATCCCGTGCGGATCTTGAGCGTCACCGGAACGCTGACGGCCGATACCACCGATTCAAGCAGGCGTCCGACCAGGGGCTCGTCGCGCAGGAGCGCCGAGCCTGCAGCCACCTTGCATACCTTCTTGGCGGGGCAGCCCATGTTGATGTCGATGATCCCGGCCCCTCTGTCCACGTTCATGCGGGCGGCCTCTCCCATCATAGCCGGGTCTGCCCCGGCGATTTGGACCGATACGGGCGCGGACTCGCCCGAATGGTCGAGGCGTTTGAGGCTTTTCGGGGTGCTCCAGAGCGTGGAGTCGCAGGAGATCATCTCGGAGACGGCCAGGCCCGCGCCGAGCCGTCTGCACAGCATGCGGAAGGGCCTGTCCGTCACTCCCGCCATGGGCGCCAGGATCAGGTTGTTCTTCAATACAAATGGCCCGATGCGCATGGCGGAGCCGTGCCTCAATCGGAAAAAGCTCAAGCGGGAGGACGTTCGATGTTACTCCCCGCGGCTGGCTTTTGCCACCCCGGGGACGCGGTGCTCAGAGGAATTCGAACTGGAAGCCCGTCACCTGCTCGCCGGGGTCCACCAGCTCTAGCCGGACATAGACTGCGTGGTCCGGCTGCATTGGCTGAGGATCGGGGTCGCCCAGGTACTCCTGGGGTGTGAATCGGCGCTGTCCGAAGGCGCGCTCCCGCTTGTCGTAGAGTGTGAGCTGGAGCACCGGATAGGGCTGCGGGAACGGGGCCTCGTTTGCAATGACGAGCATGACCAGGAGAGCGTCCCGTTCGGCAGGATGCGGGCTGACGTCGCGGCTCAGCACGCGGATGCGATCGGGGGCGCGCCGGGGCGGGACGCGGCAGCCGAGGGCCTCGCACATCGGCTCAACCAGCTTTCGTCCCTGGGGGTGCTGGGCGAGCGCGTCGCGCTCCCACCACAGGAGCTGGCCCAAGGCCAGGACGAGGAGACAAAACGCCCCCAGGCCCCAGCCGAGGGCAGACAGGGCGGACCGGGGCCCGGGCTCCTGCGCGGGTACCGCGTCGAGTCCGTGCTCTGCGGCTTCGCTGGGCTCGATCTCCGGGAGGTCGTCGGGCACGTGGAACGGCAGGTCGGTCCGGTCCGCCTCCCCGGGGATCTCCGCGGGCTGCGCCTCGCTCCCCTCGCCGAGGGGCTCCTCGGCCTGGTCGCCCCCGGTATCCTGCGACGGCTCCCCGATTGCACGGGACTCGGACGGACCGGCCTCCCGGGCGGACGTCGATGTCCGGGGCGGGTCTGATGTCTGTCCCGGAGGTGCCGGAGGACCGGCCGGCTCCCCCCCTTCCGGCCCCGCGCCGAGCGACGGCGGTTGGGGTCGACGCGGGGCGGGGGCGTCGGGAGCGGCCGGTGGTGCCGACGGTACCTCGCGCAGATGCGCCAGGGCGTTGAATACCTCGGAGCACCTGCAGCAGCGAGCCATGCCGCCGGCGGCCTTGAGCTGTTGGGTGCGGATGCGAAAGGCGGTGTGGCAATGCGGGCACTGGGTATACATGGCGGGATGCTGCAGCTCGGGCGGTCAGGGCCGATCGGACGAAGGGGCCATGCTAGCAGACGGCGCCGGGTCTTCGGCGATCCGCACGCCGCTGAGGAGCACCCAGCCGTCCTGCTCGACCGGGTCACTCATCCGAAACATCGCCCGGTAGGTGGACATGACCTCAGCGGCCTGCCCGGCCAGGACGCCGGACAAGGCGACGGCGCCGCCGGGGCGTACCAGGGCGGCCAGCCGCGGCGCCAGGGCGATCAGCGGACCCGACAGGATGTTCGCCACTGCCAGGTCGGCCTCCAAGGGCGGGAGTGCCTCCGGGGGGAACAGCGCCAGGCGGTCGGCCACCGCGTTCTTGAGCGCGTTCTCCCGGCTGGCGGTCAGGGCCTGGGGGTCGTGGTCCACGCCGACCGCCCGGGCGGCTCCGAGACGGAGCGCCGCGATCGCCAGCACGCCCGACCCGCAGCCATAGTCCAGCACCGTTCGACCCGAGAGGTCCGCGCGCTCCAGCCAGCGCAGACACAGGGCCGTGGTCGGATGGGTGCCCGTTCCGAAGGCGAGCCCGGGCTCCAGATCGACCACAACCGCATCGGGCCGGTCCACGCGCCGGCCGCTCGGGCAGATCCAGAGCCTGCGGCCGAATCGCATGGGATGGAATGCCTCCAGCCAGACCCGCTCCCATTCCCGGTCCTGGAGCCTCTCGACGCGCATGCGGCCGGAGACCTCCGCATTGAGCACCTGACTGGCCCGTGCCCGCAGGTCGTCGGGGTCGGCATCGCCGGGAAAGAGGCCCGTGACGCGCGTGGCGGGCCACAGCTCGGTCTGCCCGGGGTCGGGCTCGAGGATCGGGGTATCACCAGCGTCGGCATAGGTGACGGAGACCGCCCCCAGCCCCTCGAGCAGCGTCTCCACCAGGGGCGCCTGCTCCCGGGTGACCACCAGTGAGATCTGCAGCCAGGACACCGTCTCGTTTCGTCTCAGGGGCCCGGGGAAGGCGGGGTGGGCCGCCAAGGGACCCCGCCCCGAGGCCGCACGGATCAAAGCCCCAGCTTCTTCTCGAGGTAGTGAATATTGGTGCCGCCCCGGTCGAAGGCGGAATCGCGCATGATGTCCTGGTGAAGCGGGATGTTGGTCCTGATGCCGTCGATCACCATCTCGTTGAGGGCGGTTCGCATCCTGGCCAGGGCGCTGGGCCGGTCCTCCCCGTGGGTGATCAGCTTGCCGATCAGGGAGTCGTAGTACGGCGGCACCTTGTAGCCCGCGTAGATGTGGCTGTCCACCCGTACGCCGGGCCCGCCCGGGATGTGCAGGCGCTCGATGGTGCCGGGCGAGGGCATGAAGTTGCGCGGGTCCTCGGCGTTGATCCGGCACTCGATGGCGTGCCCGCGCCAGCGGATGTCCTGCTGTTCGAAGCGCAGCCGCTCGCCCGCCGCGATGTGGATCTGCTCCCTGACGATATCCATGCCGGTCACCATCTCTGTGACCGGGTGCTCCACCTGCACACGGGTGTTCATCTCGATGAAGAAGAATTCGCCGTTCTCGTAGAGGAACTCGAAGGTGCCGGCGCCGCGGTAGCCGATCCGCCGGCACGCCTCGGCGCAGCGCTCGCCGATCTCGCTGCGCTGCTTCCCGGTGATGCCGGGGGCGGGGCACTCCTCCACGACCTTCTGGTGGCGGCGCTGCATGGAGCAGTCGCGCTCTCCCAGGTGTATGGCGTTGCCGTGTTCGTCGGCGAGCACCTGGAACTCCACGTGCCGGGGATTCTCCAGGTAGCGCTCCATGTAGACCATCTCGTTGCCGAAAGCCGCCCCGGCCTCGGCGCGGGTCACCGAGACGGCGTTCAGCAGGGTGGCCTCGGAGTGCACGACCCGCATCCCGCGGCCGCCTCCGCCCCCCGCCGCCTTGACCATGATGGGGTAGCCGATCTCGCGTGCCAGCTTGACGGTGCGCTCGGCGTCGTCGTTCAGGGGGCCGTCCGAGCCGGGCACGCAGGGTACGCCCGCCTCCTTCATGGCGGCGATGGCGGAGACCTTGTCGCCCATCAGCCGGATGGTCTCCGGGCGGGGTCCGATGAAGATGAACCCGCTGTTCTCGACCCGCTCGGCGAAATCGGCATTCTCCGACAGGAAGCCGTACCCCGGGTGGATGGCCACCGAGTCGGTCACCTCCGCTGCGCTGATGATGGCCGGGGTGTTCAGATAGCTCTCGTTGGACGGGGCCGGTCCGATGCACACGGACTCGTCGGCGAGGCGCACGTGCTTGAGCTCGCGGTCGGCCTCGGAGTGCACGGCCACCGTCTTGATGCCCATCTCGCGGCATGCGCGCAGGATGCGCAGCGCAATCTCGCCGCGGTTGGCGATAACGATCTTCTCAATCATGGTCGTTTGCGGGGTCCGGGCTACTCGATCACGAACAGCGGCTCGTTGTACTCCACCGGCTGGCCGTTCTCCACGAGGATCCGGGTGACCTTGCCGGACTTGTCCGCCTCGATCTGGTTCAGGATCTTCATGGCCTCGATGATGCACAGGGTGTCGCCCGAGGTGATCTGGTCGCCCTCGTTGACGAACGGCTTGGCACCGGGCGAGGGGGCCCGGTAGAAGGTCCCCACCATCGGGGAGCGGACCAGGTGGCCCGTCAGCTCCTCGGGCTCCTCGGGCGCGGCCGTTGCGGCGGATCCGGGTCCGGGTGCCGGGGCGTGGTGGACGGTGGCCAGCGGCGCGGTCATGGCAGGTCCGGGGGGAGGTGCGAGCGTGCTGTGGCGGCTGATGCGGACCGACTCCTCACCCTCGTGGATCTCGATCTCCGCGATGTTGGATTCTTCCAGCAGCTCAATCAGTTTCTTGACTTTTCGGATATCCATTGTGGCTGTTCTCTAGCTCTGGGTCCCGCTGCGGTCGAGGCGGCGGATGGCGGCCGCCAGCGCCAGCTCGTAGCCGTGCACGCCGAGGCCGCTGATCACGCCGACGGCGACGTCGGAGAGATAGGAGTGGGCGCGGAACGGTTCGCGCGCGAACACGTTGGACAGGTGTACCTCGATGAAGGGAACGCCCACGCCGAGCAGCGCGTCGCGGAGCGCGACGCTGGTGTGTGTGAAGGCCGCGGGGTTGATCAGGATGAACCCGACGCCCGATGCGGGCGCGGCGTGGATGCGCTCCACCAATTCGTGCTCGGCATTACTCTGGAAGTGCTCCAGCGCATGTCCCGCGGAGGTCGCCTGGGCGCCGAGCCGTTGCTGGACCTCCTCGAGGGTATCGCTGCCGTAGATTCCGGGCTCGCGCGCTCCCAGGAGGTTCAGATTGGGGCCGTTGAGGACGAGGATCTTCGACATCCGGGCGATCGCGCGGCTCTGGTGTGGCTGGGTGTGGGCATGCCGCGGGCGGTCCGCTGTACGGGGATGCGGACCCGCGGCGCGCTGCCGGTTCCCCTTCGAATTCCGGGAATTCTGAGAGATCGCCGCGATTTTGTCCAGGATTGCCGCAAAAACGCCGAAGATCCCTTCAGCTACGCTGTCATCCTCCGGCCGGGTCGAGCCCGAGCAGGGGGATCGCGTGGGTCTCGAGCATGGCCGGCGTCATTTCGCCGGGCTGGCGGTGGCGCACGCGGCCCTTTCGATCGAACACCACGGTGAACGGGAGTCCGCTGAAGCGGTTGCCGAGTCGATTGGAGAGCGCTACGGCATCGGTCTCCCCGATCAGCATCGGGTAGTTGACGCCGTAGGTGTCGGCGAAGTCCCGGACCGGGTCCGGCTGATCCACGGCGACACCGACGAACTGGAGCCCCGCCTCACCGTAGCGCTGCTGATAATCCACGAAGGCGGGGACCTCCTCCCGGCAGGGCGGGCACCAGGTGGCCCAGAAGTTGAGGACCACCACCTTGTCCGCCCACTCGCTGCTCTGGCGGGTCCGTCCGCTCAGGTCCGGGAAGGCGAAGTCCGGCATGGTGTCCACGGCGCCGGCCACACCGGTGGTGGCGGAGTCCGACGGACCGTATGCCTGATACACCGCAAGACCGGCACCCCCGGCCGCGGCCGCCAGGATGATCCCCGCGGCGACCAGACGCGCCCTCACGGCCCCACCGCCTGGCGCGCGTGCGCCGCGAACGCCTCGGCGTCCATGTACCCCAGCACCCGATAGCGGCGCTTCTCCTCGCCCTGCGGTCCGTAGAAGATGATGGCCGGGGGTGCCGGGACGCCGAAGCGCCCGAGCAGCGCCCGGTCCTGTGCATCGTTCGCCGTCACGTCCGCCTGCAGAAGCACGAACCGGTCCAGGGTCTGGACGACGTCGGGATCGGAGAACACGTACTTTTCGTACTGGATGCAGTAGGTGCACCAGTCGGCATAGAAATCCAGCATCACGGGTCGGCCCTGATCCACAGCCGCGGCCACCTGGCTGTCCAGGTCCTCCACGGTCTTGATGCGTCGGAAGCTCAGGTGTGGCTGCTCGGCGACCGCGCCGCCAAAGGCGATGCCCCGCAGCGGCTGAACGGTATCCCGGCCCCCGGCGGCTGCGCCCACCAGCATGAGCGCCCCGTAGATCAGCAGAGCTACGCCCAGGCCCTTCCAGAGCCGGGCCCACCCGGTCGCCTCCCCCGGAAGGTCCTTCAGGGCGCCCATGTAGATGGCGGACACCACCATGAGGAGGCCCCAGAGCGCCATGGCCACCGCCGAAGGCACCACGCGCTCGAGCAGGTAGACGGCGACCGCCAGCATGAGAACGCCGAATACGGCCTTGACGGTATCCATCCAGGCCCCGGCCCTCGGCAGGAGCTTGCCGGCGGAGGTCCCGATGGCGATCAGCGGCGCGCCCATGCCCATGCTCAGGGCAAACAGGGCGGAGCCCCCGAGCACGGCATCGCCCGTCTGACCGATGTAGATCAGGGCGGCGGCCAGCGGCGGGGCCACACAGGGCCCGACGATCAGGGCCGAGAGGAAGCCCATTATCCCCACGCCGACGAGGCTGCCGCCTTCCTGCCGGTTGCTCATCTCGCTCAGCTTGCTCTGGAAGCGGCTGGGAAGCTGCAGCTCGTAGAAGCCGAACATCGACAGGGCGAGCAGCACGAACACCGCGGCGAAGGCCGAGAGGATCCACGGGTTCTGGAAGGCGGCCTGCAGGTTCTGGCCGAACAGCGCGGCGAGCACCCCCGCGGTGGTGTAGGTGACCGCCATGGCCAGGACGTACACCACCGAGAGGACGAACGCCTTTCGGGAGGTGATCGTGGCGCCCTGGCCGGCGATGATCCCCGAGAGGATCGGGATCATGGGGAACACGCAGGGGGTGAAGGCCAGACCGAGCCCGAGAACGAAGAACAGGGCGGCGACGGCCCAGAGGCTGCCGTCCGCAAGCTGTTCGGCGAGCTTGTCCTGCTCGGTCACCGGCGCGGCGGCCTCCGGCTGCGCGCCGGCCGGGAGGCTGGTCTCGGCGGGATTCATGGCGGCCGGTGCGGAGGGCTCGGTCGCCGGTTCGGGCCCGGCCGCTGCCGACGACGCCGCATCGATCCGGGGCAGCACGACCCGCATCTCCCGGGTGACGGGCGGATAGCAGATCCCCCGGTCGGCGCAGCCCTGGTACTTGGCCTCGACCAGGACCTCCGTCTCCCCGGGAGCCGTCCTGATGAGGGGGATGTCGAGCTCCACTTCATCGTGATAGACGGCCACCGGGCCCAGGCTGCCGTCCGGCCGCACCCCGTCTTCCTCGACCTTTCCCGGGGGCAGGTCGTAGGCGCCCAGCTCGATCCCCTCGGCGTCCTTCAGGCGAATCGAGAGCTTGTCCCGATAGAGGTAGGTCCCCTCGGCGATCTGCCAGTAGGCCCGCAGGCTCTCGCCGTCCTCCGAGGAGGCGGTGAACCGGAAGGCCTGGTCCGGAGGCAGGATGCCGTCGTCGGCCAGGCCCAGCTCGTCGCCCAGGGCGGCAAGCCCCTGGACGGCCTGCTCGGGGGACGCCGCGGGCTCGGCGGGCGCAGCGGCGGCCAGCGGCGGAAGCTCGAGAAAGAGGGTCTGGGTGTGGGGCGGATAGCACAGGCCCTGGTCGGCACACCCCTGGGAGGTGGCCAGGAGGGGCAGGGTGTCCTGGGCGCCCGGCTCGCGCCGGACGGGGATCTCGACGGTCACCTGATCGCGGTAGATCTCAACCTTGCCGAAGAACTCGTCGTCCTTCGTCTTGGCCTCTGGAAAGTCCGGGTAGCCGAGGTCGAAGCCGGGCGCGTCGGCCTTGAACCGGAACTTGCTCCGGTACAGGTAATAGCCGTCTGCGATCCGCCATTCCACGACGACCGAATCCGCGCCCTTGGCGTGGCCGGCGATCTGAAACGCCTCGTCGGGCTTGAGGAAGTCCGCGTCCTGGGCGGCGGTCGGGCCGGCGGTGATGAAGGCCAGCAGAGCAGCCAGGATGGGGATCAGGGGCCTTGTGTGCATTCGTCCACCCATTCGAGGTAACCGGCGAGTCCCTGCTCTACAGGGACCGCAATGATCTCCGGGACATCGTACGGGTGCAGCTCGAGAAGGGTCCGTTCCAGGCGTGCGTAGCTACGCGACGTGCTCTTGATGAGCAGCAGCACTTCCTCGGCCGTCTCGCGCCTCCCCTCCCACTCGAAGAAGGAAGTCACCGGCGGCGTCAGGTTGACGCAGGCGGCGGCCCTGTCGGCGATCAGGGAATCGGCGATCTTCTCCGCCGTGACCCGGTCAGGGCAGGTGCAAAGGACGAGAATGGCTCTTGTCCGGTTCATTCCGCGCAAGATACCGGAACGGTGGGTGTCCCGCAAAGACGGTTGGACTGCGCCGGGGCGGCCCCGTTCCATCGCGGTTGGCGCGGCCCCCCGGACGGGGCAACGCCCCTCAGGTGAACATGTCGGAGGTGATGTTGCGGAGCCAGTCGCGGGCGAACGCGGCCTCCCGTCGCCTTACCCGTTCAGGCGCGTCCGCGGGGGAGAGGCCCCCGGCGCCTTCCACCGGAGTGATGGTCCCGCCGTCGAGGCGGTAGACCGCAGCGACCGAGATCCCGTGCTCGGGGGCGATGATGCTGTAGCAGGTGTTGACGTAGGAGGGCTCGGGCGGCGTCAGGCCATTGACGGCGGCCACCACCGCCGCCGCGCACACCTTGCCCTGGGAGTTGGCGGCGTAGCCGGACTTGGGCATCCTGCCGGCGATGCTGGCGTCCCCGATCACGTGGACGTCTCTATGGGCCCGCGATTCAAAGGTCCGCTGGTCCACCGGGCACCACCCACTCTCGTCCGCCAGTCCGGTGGCTTGCGCCAGGGCGCCCGCCTTCTGCGGCGGTATCAGGTTGACGACGTCGCCTTTGAACTCCTCCACCGCCCCGACCAGGGTCCTCGACTCCGGCCGGACGGCTTCCACCGCACCGCCGCCGGCGGCGCCGACCCATTCGATCATGTCGCCGTAGTGCTGCTTCCAGCCCTTCTGAAAGAGCGCCTGCTTGGAGAAGGCGTCCTTGGCGTCCAGTATCACCACCTTGGAGCGCGGCTTGTGCCGCTTGAGGTAGTGAGCGATCTGGGCGGCGCGCTCGTAGGGTCCCGGCGGGCAGCGGAACGGATTCGGCGGGGCGGCGATGCACACCACGCCGCCGTCGGGCATGGCCCGGATCTGGTCGCGCAGCAGCAGCGTCTGACGCCCGGCCTTCCAGGCGTGGGGCACGCGCTCGGCGGCGGCCTCACTGTAGCCTTCGATGGCGTCCCAGCGGAAGGCGATCCCCGGGGAGACGATGAGCTTGTCGTAGTAGTAGCGCTGCCCGTCCGCTGTGCGCACGAACCGCTTCTCGGCGTCCAGGTCCACGGCCTCCGCCTGGGAGATGTTGATGCCGCGCCGGCTGAGACCGCGGTAGTCGAAGGTCAGTGAGCCCAGCTCCCGCTCCCCCCCGAGCACTTCGTTGCTGAGCGGGCAGGACACGTATCGGGGATTGCGCTCGATCAGGGTGACCCTGATCGAGGGATCGGCGAGCTTGACGTACTTGGCCGCGATGGCCCCGCCGTAGCCGCCGCCGACGACCAGCACGCGGGCCTTCGCCTGCGCGGCGCCGGCGGGGCGAAGCGGCAGCCCGAGTGCCCCGAGGGCGGCGGACCCGCCGGCCAGCCTGATGAATGCTCTTCGCGTGATATTCGACATGGCGGACCTCCCGGAGCGTCCCGACCCGGCGCGCTAGCGCCGGCTGGCGTAGTAGTGGCTCAGGGCGCGGATCTCTGCGTCGGACAGCGCCTGGACCCGCTCGCGCATCTCCAGCGGCTGGGGGCCTGGATAGTCCACGTCTCTCAGATCCCCGAGCACGTCCTCGAGATAGCCGGGCCACTGCCCGGCCAGCCGGGGGGTGCCCTGAGCGTTGGTGCGGCCCTCATCGCCGTGGCAGCTCGCACACTGCTCCTGGTGGATACGGCCTCCGGTTCGCGCCAGACCGGCGTCGGTCCGGACATCCGCACGGGCCCAGTCCTGCCCGGCGAAGAAGGCGGCCATGGCCTGGATCTCGAGATCGGTGTACCCGCGGGCGATGCGGTTCATGATGGTGCCGGGACGGGTGCCGTCGCGGAAATCGGTCATGGTCTTGACAAGGTAACGCTTGCCCAGGCCGCCGATGACGGGCATGGCATGGCCCGCGCTGGCCCCCCGGGTGCCGTGGCAGCCGGCGCATGGGTTGCCGAGCATGCTGCCTGAGCGCGGATCATCGG